>JANNGX010000052.1:0-5232 GCA_031404115.1 Gemmatimonadales bacterium
TCACCGCCTCGCCGTTCCGGCTCACCGAGCGCAGGTCCACCAGCCCCGGCGTCGCCGCCACCGCCTCCTCGATCGGCTCGGCGATGAACCGGCTCACTTCGGTCGCGGCGGCGCCGGCATAGGCGGTGCGGATGGTGAGCACCGGCAGCGACACGTCGGGCAGCAGCGAGACCGGAAGCCGGCCCAGCGACACGGCGCCGAGCAGGACAAAGCCCAGGGTGAGAGCGACGGTGGTGACCGGCCGCTTGAGCGCGGCCGAGGCGAGCGACATCAGCGCGCCCTCATTGCTTCTTCTCGGCTTTCGCGGTCACCCGCACCGGTGCGTCGTGGGTGAGCGTCAGGTGGCCCTCGACCAGCACCATGTCACCGGGCTGCAGCGGAATCTGCCCGGTGGTGCTGTCGGGCAGCACTTCGGTCTCCAGGCCGTTGGTCCGGCCCGGGAAGATGTAGACCCACTGCGCGCGGCCGTCCTTCACGACAAACACCAGTGGTCGCCCGTCGCGCTCGATCACCGCGCGGGCCGGCACGATGATCCGGCCGGGAAGCCGGGTGGCCTCGATGCGCACGTCGGCGTACATCCCGGGCCGTAACACCCCGCCGCCGCCGGCGCGAATCACCGCGCGCCCCGCCCGGGTGGAACTGTCGACAATCGGAAGTATCGCGGCAATGACGCCGCTCACCGGACGATCGGGGGCCGCGGGAGCGGTGACCACCGCCTGCCCGCCGACCCGGATCAGCGGAAGATCGTGCTCCAGGACCGCCGCCTCGATCCGCAGGTGGTCGAGGTCCACCACTTTGCCGATCTCCTGGCCGGTGCTGAGCCGCTCGCCCACGGCCACCTTGATGTCGTCCATCACGCCGCTGAACGGAGCGACGATGGTGGCTCGCTCCCGCTCGTACTTGCTGCGCTCCACCGCCACTCGCGCCACTTCGAGCCCCGCACGGACCTGAGCGTTCCGGAGCCGCTCGCCGGTGATCGCCTTACCGGTCACGATGGAGTCGGGCATCGTGTTGTCGAGCAGCTTGAGCTCGGCTTCTGCGAGCCTGGCCTCCGACTCCCGCACCGCCATATCCAGCGGCCGGGGATCCACCTGGATCAGCGGCTGCCCTTTCCTCACCCGGTCACCGGGCCGGACCAGCACCGCGATGATGGTGCCCTGGGTCTCGCTCCTGAGGACGCTCACCGCCTCGGACCGGATCTGGCCCGTGGTGACCACCGAGAGGATCAGGTCGCCCTTGCGCACCTCCTGCCCTACGACCGGCAGGGCGAGGGTCGAGCCGGCGCCGGCCTGGGCGCTGTCGGCGGCGGTGCTGTCGGACTTGGCCGCAGCGTCGGCAGCCTTGCCCTTGCACCCGACCGCAAACGTCAGCGCCACGAATACGCCTCCGTAGCCTCTTAGCGTCTTAGCGTCATAGCCTCTTCTCACAGCGTCCTCCCGAGGATCGCTTCGATCTGCGCCTTGGCGCGCAGGTAGTCGTACCGCGCCGAGACAGCGTCGGTTTCCGCGCGGCTGAGTGCGTCCTGCGCTGCATTCAATACAGTGATGTCGATCGACCCGAGCCGGTACCGTTCGGTTTGGACCCGGGCACTCGCCCGGGCGGTTTCCAGATTCTGCTGGGTAAGCAGCGCCCGGGCCTCCGCCGCCTGCAGCGCGGCGAGTTGCGTGGTCAGGGTCGCACTGACCTGGCGCCGTTCGTTGGCTTCGCGCGCCAGCGCCACATCCAGCGCTGCCTGCCGGAGCACCACCTCCCGCTCGCGTCCAAAGCCGTTAAAGAGTGTCCAGCTTAAACCGAGGTTGACGTTCCGGCTGTTGAATAAATTGAAATCGTTGCGGTCGCTGCCGCTGAACGACGTACCGGCGGACAGAAACACTCGGGGAAGGTACGTCGACCTGGTGATGGAGAGACTGGCCCGCGCCGAGCGCACCTGGGCCGCGGCCCGAACCGCCTGGGGCGAGCGGTCCATGGCCTCCTCCATCAGGAGAGCCGTATCGCCGACGACAACAGTCCGAAACAGGGATGAATCGGACACCGCGGCCACCCGGCCGGTCAGCCCGACCCGCCTCGCGAGGTTCGCCTCGGCTTCGGTGAGATTCTTCTCGTCGGTGAGCAGTCCGAGGCGGGCGTTGGTCAGATCCACGACCGCTTGCAAGGAATCGGCGATCGTGATGGACCGGGTCGAGAGCTTGGCGTTGGCAATCGCGAGCTTGTCCTGGGCCCGCCGGATCGCGTCGAGTCGCACCCGTACGAGGTCGGCGCCCTGGAGCGCCTGGAGGAATTCGTTGGTGGTGTTCAGCGCCGACTGGGATCGCTCGTAGGCGAGGGAGGCGGTGGCGTCGCTCTCTCCTGCCCGCGCGGCACGGAGGTCGGCGCCGCGTCTGAAGCCGGTGAAGAGGTCGATCGAGGCGGCCCCGCCAAGGCTGAGCGAGCTGCTGCTCTGGTTGCCGCTGAGGATCTCGCCGGTAATTGGGTCGGTCCGCGAGGGACCTTCCGAAATACTGGTGCCGTAACTCGCGCTGGTGGAAATATTGGGTAGGAATTCCCCCCAGGCGGCCCGGATCCCCGCGCCCGCGGAGCGGACGTTGCCGCTCGCTTGAACCACATTCGGGGCATGGCGCTCGGCCAGCACGTGCGCTTCGGCCAGAGTGACAGCCCGTTGCTGGGCGCCAGCGGGGAGGGCGGCCAGCGGGAGAGCGCAACTGGCCAGGACGAGGGTCAATCGTCGCACGGAGTCCTCTGATCGTGGTCGGGCGCGTCCGGGAAGATACCGCGGTGGCATCGCATCACAGCGAACGAGGTTAGAGATGCTCGGGGACACGGGAGGGACGCACCGCACGGTGTCCGTTGCCCTCGCCTCCCCCACGCCCTACCTCTACTAATAGTATAGTAGATACCGGGATCATGGGAGGAATCCTCACGATGCGGCAACGATCGTGATCGGCGCGGTCCTGCTCACTGCGGCCCAGGGCATTCCGGAACGCACGTTGCCCGCGGCCACGGTGGAATTCAGCGAAGGCTTCACCCGAATCGGCGACATTCGCGAGCTCGGGGACGGCCGTTTCCACCCTGCTGGTCGATACCGGGTTGCGGCGTGCGCGATGCCCCTGGTGGAAATGTGTGGCTCACCCGGGGGAAATCGCGACGGCGCCGCCCGGAGCCCTGACCCCCCAGGCACTCGACCGATCCTTACCGGATCGATCGCCGGCCTTCCGATGGTTCGATGCTGCTCGGAACGCGAATCGCAACCGGACCCGTTGCCGTGACAGAAGCCGAGATTCGACCGCTCGATACGACATCTTCGATATGAGAGGTCGACTGCTCTCCAGGGTTGCTGCTGCTGCCCCGACCCGAGGGGGTGCTTGCGCCTTTTCTGATCATATGCTAATGTAGTGCTGCGATTGGAGTGGACGAGAATCGGGCCACTCAATACCGATCAACCGGGAATCCAGTCCCGTTGGATGCGGCGTGGGGCAGCGGCAGTGAGCCGCCGGCCTCGCGCCTTTTTGTTTTCTGGATCGGCACCGCGAAAGGTGAGCGTCATGCAAACCCAATCCGTACGTCGAAACTCTCTCTGGACGGCAACGGGCGTCGTGCCTCAGCCCGGTCCGCTCAGTGCTGATATACAGGTCGATGTCTGCGTCATAGGTGCCGGCATCGCTGGCCTCACCACCGCCTATCTCCTCGCACGAGAGGGGAAGGTGGTGGCGGTCCTCGATGACGGTGCCGTCGCAGGCGGCAATACCCAGTACTCGACCGCACACCTGACCGCCGTGCTGGACGATGGGTACGCCGCCATCGAGCGGCTCCACGGACTCCAGCGGGCCCGTGGGGCGGCGGCGAGTCACGCCGCCGCCATCGACCGCATCGAGGGCATCTCCCGTTTCGAGCGGATCAACTGTGATTTCACCCGGGTCGACGGCTACCTCTTCGGCTCTCGCGGGGCGCCCGCCGATGCCCTCGACCAGGAGCTGGACGCGGCCGTCCGAGCCGGCGTCTGGGGTGTTGAGCAGGTGGCCCGCGCCCCGATGGGCGCGTTCGACACCGGCCCGGCGCTACGCTTTCCCGGCCAGGCCCAGTTCCACCCGCTTCGCTATGCGGCCGGGCTGGTTCGCGCCATCCTGCGCGACGGCGGCCGGATTTTCACGGCTACCCGCGCCACGGCGATCGAGGGCGGTTTCCCCGCCCACGTGTACACCGGCGCCGGTCCGGTGGTCACCGCCGACGAGGTGGTGATGGCGACCAACACGCCGATTGATGATCGGTTCGTGATGCACAGCAAGCAGGCGCCATATCTCTCGTATGTGATCGGGGCGCTGGTGCCCCGCGGCTCGGTGCCCAAGGCGCTCTTCTGGGACACCGAGGAGCCCTATCATTACGTCCGGGTGCAGCCGCTGTCGCCCTCCCACGTCTGGCAAAACGATACCGCACCGGGAAGCCACGAGGTGCTGCTGGTCGGCGGCGAGGATCACAAAACCGGTCAGGCCACCGATCAGGCCGAGCGGTACGACCGGCTGGAGGCCTGGGCCCGGGAGCGGTTCCCGATGATCGAGTCGGTGCGGTTCCGCTGGTGCGGGCAGGTCATGGCGTCCATGGACGGCCTCGGATTCGTCGGGCGGAATCCGCTTGATGCGGCCAATGTCTTTATTGCCACCGGGGATTCCGGCAACGGCATGACCCAGGGCACCCTCGCCGGCATGATCCTGACCGACCTCATCATGGGCCGGGAAAACGAGTGGGCCGGCCTGTACGATCCCTCCCGCAAGACCCTCAAGGCTGCGGGAACCTTCGTACGGGAGAATCTGAACGTGCTGCGGCAATACGGAGGGTGGTTTACTCCGGGCGACATCGAGTCGGTCGAGCAGCTCGCCCCGGATACCGGCGCCGTGATTCGCCGGGGTCTCTCCAAGCTTGCCGTCTACCGCGACAGCCGTGGAAACCTCCATCAGCGCTCGGCGGTCTGTTCCCACCTCGGCGCGATCGTCCGGTGGAACCAGGCCGACCGCACCTTTGACTGTCCTTGCTACGGCTCCCGGTTCGATTGCTACGGCAAGGTGATCAACGGCCCCGCCAACCGGGATCTGGCCAGAATCTGGGAATTGGAGGCTTCACTGCACCGGCCCGAGCCGGCGTTGCAGCCACCGATCATGGCCCGCCTCTCGGAGGCGACCGTCGCCCTCCCTACCACCGCAAGCTGGTAGTCGCGCACCAAACGAATCGGGCCGGAGCGACGGC
>JANNGX010000053.1:0-5574 GCA_031404115.1 Gemmatimonadales bacterium
GTCGCGAACCAAACTAATGGGGCCGGTGTGTGGTTTGTCGCGCGGGCCCGATTGGTTTTCCAGCTTCGCTTCGCTAGTCTCGCGGTAAGGACCAACGTCTCCAGGTACGGAACTCCGCTACGCCGAGCACCAGCAGCACGACCAGGGAGATGGAGAAGAGAATCACACCCAGCTCCTGGGTCGAGGTGTAGGGTACCGACTTCAACAGCATCACGATGACGGTGACGAGGATGCCTTCCGCCATGCGCGTGCTCAGTGCGGGCATTCCCCCGGGGAAAAAGCGCCCGGACGCTACTCTCCGCTCCTCCAGCCGCTCGCTGGCCGGAAGGAATGGCAGAGCCTTTCGTACCGTGGCGACAACGCCACCACCCGGAACCGCCGCGATCGCCCGTTCCGCCATGGCCGGAATCCATCCCGGAAGCCAGGCTGCCTTCGCCATGCCAAACATGATTCGTCTCCCGCTCACGCCTATGTGTTACAGGGCCACTGACTCGCGCTCTGCGCCCGCATTCAGTGCCTCGCGGCTCCGGGAGGCTCCGATGTTTCGGGCCTCGAGAACGGCGGGCATCAGCAGGCAGAGGCCAAACCCGAAGAACAGCACGAGGGAGAGCCCACGGGCCAACCCGGCGAACGACGATTCAATGCCGCCGAAACCGAACGTGGCAGCAACCAGCGCCGCGATCAGGAAGCTCAGGCCCATGCCGAACATGCGCGACTCACTCCTCGATTGATGGTCAGCAGGCGGAAGCGGCCCGTGCAGGCGAACCAGCCCCGCACGGACCTTCGACGGAATCCCTGTACTCCATCCGTCCCCCCCGCCTGTATGACTGCACCGGCCACGGAAACCGTGCCGAATTGTGTTAGGTCGACGCTTGCGCGGACCCGGAAACGCCAGAAGGCGCGAGCGTCGGGCCGGCTTGGCCCTTCGTTCGCGCCTTCGTCTCACGGAGACCCAAGTCTCCGGCGATAAGGCGGGTGCGCCTGAAGCACACCCTATTTGTCTCGCACATTAATTAGCGCAAATAATGGTTCTCCGCAAGAGGCTGAATATCGGTCACTTGATCTTCGCCGGAAGCGAGAGCTTGAGCCGGACGACCGTCGGGCGGCCGTCCTGGTCTTCAATCACGGTGACCAGGCCTTCTCGGGTCCATGCTTGCTGTCCCCACGCGTTCATGCTCATTGCCGCCGACACCGGGCCGAGATAGGCGCCGGTCGAGTCGAAGACGTCGAAGGTGGTCCGTGTGGTGTCGGTGACGGCATAGCGGCGCGCCCAGACCCTGCCCGACTCGTCCACCCGGATACTTTCGAAGGCGGGCAGCGTAGACGGGATGTCGGAGAGCTTGAACGCCGCGCGCACCGTCGCCTCTCCATAGGATTCCTTGGCCCATTTGACCTGCGATTCCAGCTCGTCCCGCTTCCGTTCGTCGGAGGCCGGATCCGGGGTCCAGGTCCGTCCGAACACCCGCACCGAATCGGTGCCCTTGGCGCTTCGGACGATGGAGTATGCTCCGGTCCAGGCATGGACCACACCGCCGTCGGGGTGGAGGGCCTGGGCTTGCCCCGGCATGAACGGGACAGAAGTGCTCATCATGGACTGGGTCTTGCCGCCTTGTTTCACGGAAACGGTCCACTCCTTCCCCTCTTCCCGGGGGGGAAACCACACCGTGTCGAGCGCCGCGCCCTCGAACGACCAGCGCACATACGCGGTGCCCCGGGACTTCTCGCCCGGCTTGGTCTGCACCATGCTGGGCACGTAGATGCGATTCTCCCGGTCGATCTGGATGGAGTTCCAGTAGCAACAGGTGGAATGCCAGCTCCGGAGGAAGGTGCCCGCGGTATCCCAGACACTGGTGCGGGAAAGCTGCGGGTCCTGGAGGGCGACCACCCCGCCCCGGACCGCGATGAATCCGATCCGGAACTCCCCGGGGCCCTCGCCCTCGCGGCCGAAGGTCCGGACCAGCTTCCCGTCGGGGGAGAAGACCTTGATCATCGCCGGCTTGGTGTCCACGACGTAGACCCGCCCGCCTTCGTCCACGGCGATGCTGCGCGGCTCACCCAGCTCCGAGGGGGTTCCCTCTTCGCCGTTGAAGCGCCCTTCCTCGACTAGCGTTGCGCCGCCGGAGTCGGCCCACGCGGTGGGACCGCTGTTGCTGACCCGGGGGATGCCGCCGGGCAGGGTGTCGATCACCGCGTGGGCCAGGTTGGACGCCGCAACGCCCCCGCAGGAGGCGAGCAGGGCGGGGAGGAGCAGGGATGTGGCGCGACGGATCAGGTGGCGCATGGGGTTCCTTCGAGATTGGCGATGTATGGCTCCGACGCATAGGGCCAGGTCATGTCGACGCTTCGGGGCAGGAAATGACCGAGGCAGGGAACCAGCAGTGAGAGGCCGAGCGCCGCGGTCCAGACCCACCGGACCGGGATGCCGAGCATCAGGAGGGCCCGCTCCGCCGCCAGTGCCGCCAAGCTGACCAGTCCGCCGACCAGCAGCGTGGAGATCATCCACGGCGCGATCATTTGGCGCCTCCCTTGAGCCGCTGGTCGAGAATCCGCTTGAGCCGCCGGATTTCCTCCGCCGAGAGCTTGCGGTCGCTCACCAGCTGGGTGATCAGCAGCTCGGGGGAGCCCTCGAACAGCTTTTCGACCACGCGGCTGAGCGCGCTTCGGCCGGCCCGCTCCCGCGCCACCAGCGGCCGGTAGCGATGCGCCTTCCCCTCCTCCTCATGATCGACGAACCCCTTCTCCTCCAGGGTCCGCAACACCGTCAGCACTGTCGTGTACGCCAGCGGATCGGAGAGGGCGTCCCGCACCTCGGCGACGGTGCCGGACTGACGGGCCCACAGCACCGCCATGACGTCCAGCTCGCGGTCGCTCAGCCGAATGCTCATTGGCGCTCCTACTAGTGGTTTAGTAGAAACTGGCGCGCCGCGGCGATTCTGTCAACTAGGGAAGTAGTAGGTATCAGGGCCGGGGGGGTCGCTTGAATCCGGCGGCCATCAGGAAGCCGTCGCCGCCGTTCACCTTGAGGGTGGTTCCGGCCATGTCGCCGTAGACATTCTCGAGCACCAGGCGCACCCGGTACCCGGCCGAGTCGCGCTCCACCACGATGGGGCTCCGCAGCGTCGTGCTGCCCTTGAGCCGGGAGGAATCTCCCGAGAGCGCGGTCCTGATCGGACCCGCCAGATCGAGGGTCATGATCGCCACGCGATCGTGCTTGACCGCGAGGCTCCCGCCGAGGCTGTCGGTGACCAATTGCAGCGAGTCGGTCCCGGTGCCGATCGACCCGGTGATCGGAAGCGAGAAGCGTCGCACCACTTCGAACCCGGCCACGTCGACGCTGGTGCGTCCGACGGCATTGGCATAGAACGATGCGTGGTCGACACCCGAGGACCACTGGTCCACATAGGCGAGCCCGATCCGGCGCATCGCCTCGCGGGCTTCGAGCTCATGGAAAAGGATCGGCCCGGGTCCCGCCCAAGTTTGCGTCGAGTCGGCCGGAACCCCGAGGACCCGCCCGATCGAGCGTTTTCCGTGGGTCGAGGCCAAGTATCGGAACACGGCGCTGATCTGGGCCCGATCCTTCTCCGGCACCGGGTTCCGGGACGGCGTGATGTGCCCGGGCCGGCCCATGCCGTTGACTTCGAGGATCGGGACCAGCCGCCCGACCTGGCTTCGCTCCGACACGGCATAGGCGCTCCAGGGTCCGACCGCCGTCAGGAGCACCACCAGCAGCAGGGTCTCCGGGATGCGCTTGATGTTGGTGGACCCGGTGAGGCCGTAGTAGAGCGAGTTGCCCAGCATCCAGAGGGTGAGCGCGACCAGGAAATAGCGCTCCTCGGTGATCCCGTACTGGCCGATCCGCTTGGACACCGCGAGCAGCAGCATCACCAGGGAGGGCAGCAGCGCCACGAACCACCAGCGCGCGTAGGCATTCACCCAGGGGGTGTCGCCGCGTCGGCGGATCGGGTGCACCAGGAGCAGCGCCAGTACACCGGCGGTGGACACGCACGACACCAGGTATCCGATCCAGCCGCTGGGCCAGGTCCGGGTGAACACCACCTTGCCCAGGTACGCGGTCAGAATGATCAGGTACACCGTCACCAGCGGAATCAGCACGAACTGACTGAATACCTTGAGTCCCAGAGGGTAGTCCTGGCGGGCATCGAGGGCCTCGAAATCCTCCGGCACGCCGGCCAGGAAGAACCAGGGATGAAACACGAAGGCCAGTACCGCGAGCAGCTTGGGGTAGGCCTCTCCCGGAACGTCCACGCCGAAGAGCTTGTCGAGCGCGGCGAGCGCGATCGCGAGGCCGGCGAACAGCACCAGGGTGTAGAACGAGGCCTCGAGAAAGCGGAGCAGGAGGAAACGGTTGTACTGCCAGAACCCGTCTGGGTGGCCGGCGCCAAAGTAGGGCGCCGTGGCCACCGAGAGGTGGGCCAGCAGCAGGAGCTGGATCAGCCGGAGCCCGGCGATCTGGTCGGTCCAGCTCAGTGCCAGCAGGTAGATGGTGGCCAGCCCGGCGGCGAGCACCCCGTACCACAGCCAGAGCCGGCCCTGGTCGAGGCGGAGCCGCTCCGCGGCGGTTCGCGCGGCCGTGAAGAGCGCCAGCCCCATGACGGCCACGGCCAGCAGCCGCGCCGACTGGTCGTTTCCAGAGGAGTCGTCGACCATGTCGATCGCCGCGACGCAGGCGATGAACCCGGAAACGATGGACAGTGGAAAGCGCCGGACCGTGGCGCCCGCACCCTTGAGGGCGGTCTCGATTGAAGCGAATCGCATTATTTTTTCCGCGTGGGGGTTGGCGGCCCTACCGCGAGGAGCTCCCCGCCCTCTTCGACGTACCCCCCGAATTCATCGCCTGGCCTCGGCATCCGGATATACCAGCGCTGGGTCACCCAGCCCCCGCCTGCCAGACGAACGAAATCGGTTCGGCCATGGGCCTTGCCAGCATCGGCCCAGGAGGGAGGATTGGTCCATCGGTATTCGACGTATCGGAGCGCGCCGCTGGCCGGCTCGACCCAGAGGATGCCCGAGACATCCGGCTTCCGCTGCCGGGGGAGTGGATCGAACGCCAGCCCCGATAGTCCCTGCGTTGCGCCGCTCCCTTCCACCTGGTGAAAGCAATGCTGCCGGAGGAACCGCTCGGTGATGATCTCATCGGGATCGGGGCCGTAGAAGATCACCGTCTGGAACATCCGCTGGATGTAACCGACCCGCTCGATGTTGCTCGGTGTCCTGGTGCCGAACGGCTGTCGCGTGGCGACCAAGGAGGTGTCCCGCCGCTCATAGAGGAGCTCGAAAGATCGGTTCAGCGTCCGCCGCCACTTCCGGACCAGCAGAAGCGGGGGATTCGAGTCGGTTGCGGCCGACGTTTCCAGGGCTGCCCGCGCGCTGAGCCAGAGCTCAGCCGTTTCGACCGCAGATTCGGGGTGGATTTCGCAGGGGGTGCTCCCCCGCGCTTTGACATCGGGGATCCGCGCCTGGGCCGTGGCGCTCGGAGCACCCGCCAGCAGGAGTAGCAGCGCGACCGATCCGGCGCGATCCCGATGCCTCACGGGGCTCGCGCCACCTCCGCCT
>JANNGX010000054.1:0-24488 GCA_031404115.1 Gemmatimonadales bacterium
CGGCGGGCGTGATCCACGCTGCCGGTGTCGAAGGAAACCATCCCGCCGAAGCCGCTCATCTGCCGCTTGGCGAGGTCGTGCTGGGGGTGCGTGGGGAGGCCCGGATAGTAGAGGTGCTTCACCGCCTTGTGGCCCTTCAGCCAGTCGGCGACCCGGCGGCCGTTGACATCGTGCTGGCGCATCCGGAGCGGCAGCGTCTTGGTGCCGCGCAGCGCGAGCCAGCAGTCCATCGGGCCCGGCACCGCGCCGCTGGCGTTCTGGATGAAGCCGAGCCGTTCTGCCACGTCATCGCGCCGGGTGATGAGCAGGCCGCCCACCATATCGCTGTGACCGTTCAGGTACTTGGTGGTGGAATGCAGCACGATGTCGGCGCCCATTTCGAGCGGGCGCTGGAACACCGGCGTCGCGAATGTGTTGTCGACCGCGAACAGGAGGCCCCGGGACGCGGTCAGGTCGCCGACCGCGCGAAGGTCGGTCAGGAACATCATCGGGTTGGTCGGTGTTTCGCAGTAGACCATCCGGGTGTTCGTCTTGAGCGCCCGCTCCACGTTGGCGATGTCCCGGCTGTCCACGAAGCTGAGCTCGAGTCCGTAGGGCTCGAAAATGCGGCGCATCAGACGCATTGAGCCGCCGTAGACGCTCTCCCCGGAGACAATGTGATCCCCGGCTTTGAACAACTTGAGGATCGCGTCCAGGGCCGCTAGTCCCGATCCAAACGCGAAGCCGTGGATGCCTCCCTCCAGCGCAGCGACGTTGCGCTCCAGGGCCTCCCGCGTGGGATTCTGGGTCCGGGCGTATTCGTACCCCTTGTGCTTGCCGAGGGCCTCCTGCCGGTACGTGGAGGTCTGATAGATCGGGGTCATCACGGCCCCGGCAAGCGGATCGGCAACCTGGCCGGCGTGCACGGCACGAGTGGCCAGCGAGTGCTCGAGATCGTGCTCAAGTATGCGGGTCATTGGCTCCCCAGGGTCCCTGACAGTGACGGTCGGCGTGCCAGAAGAATAGCGAGCCCGCCGCCAGGACGTTGAACATTGCCTCCGAGTCCCCTACGTTTCGTCGGGTGATCCTGCCGCCCGCCGCCCTGCGGACAGAGACACCGAGGGCACTGGTAGTCGATCAGGCTGGCGAGCTCCGAGGCGCCTGGGTTGCTCAAAGAATTCGGCGAAGCACTCCTGATCGTCAGCGACTTCTACATGCCGGAGCTGGACGGCATCACCTTCCTCCGGGAAGTGCATCGCCGCTGGCCGGTCGACAATATCGCAAAGCCTCTCCTCGTCGACGAAGTCCGGGCGCGGGTGGACAACGCGCTCGGGAAACGGCGCCTCGTTTTCGAGAACTCAACGGAACAAGGAGCAGTTCCTGGGACAAATCCAGATGGCGGTCCGGATGCTCGAGAAGAAAGACGTCTACACTCGGGGCCACTCCCAGCGGGTGAGCCGCTACGCGGTGAAGACGGCGGTCTTCCTCGGGTTCACCGGCAATGTGCTCGACCAGATCCGGCTGGGCGGCGAGCTGCACGACATCGGGAAAATCGGCACCCGGGATTCGGTGCTGCAGAAGCCCGGTCCGCTGACGGCATCGGAGTTCGAGGAAATCAAGAAACACGTCACCGAGGGAGAGGAGATCCTCCAGCCGCTGCGGCGGGAGCATCCGCTGGTGCTCCAGATCGTGCGCAACCATCACGAGCGGGTCGACGGGAGCGGGTTTCCCGACGGGCTTTGCGGGGAGGCTATCCCCATGGTGGCCCGGGTGGTCGCGGTGGTCGATGCTTTCGACGCCATGACGACCAACCGCTCCTATCGGACGCCGCGTGGCGCCGGCGAGGCGATCCGCGAGCTGGTGCGATTTGCCGGCGTCCAGTTCGATCCCGATGTAGTCGCCGCGTTCCAGAAGGCGTTCCCTGATGTAGAGAAACTGCCGATCACGGTGTAGAGGCTAGGAGGCTACGCGGCTAGGAGGCGCGATGCCTCCTAGCCTCCTAGCCTCTTTGCCTCTTAGCCTCTTAGCCTCTTAGCCTCCTCCCGTCTACCTTTTCCCCATGTCCAACACCCTCATGGTGTCCGTCTCCGGCATGCGCGGGATCGTCGGAAAGGACCTGACCCCCGAGCTCGTGGCGCGCCACGCCGCGGCCCTGGGGGCCTGGGCGGCGCGCGCCGGGAACCCGCTGGCCGTACTGGGGCGCGACTCCCGGACCAGCGGGGCGATGTTCGCGCACGCCGCGATCGCCGGTTTCATGTCCGTCGGGTGCGACGTCATCGACCTCGGCGTCGTCCCAACGCCCACCACCCAGCTTGCGGTCGAGCATCACCACGCCGGCGCTGGGCTTATCCTGACCGCGAGCCACAATCCGATCGAGTGGAACGCCCTCAAGCTGGTCGGCCCCGACGGGATCTTTCTCGACGCGGCGGCGGGGGCGGTGGTGAGGGCCCTGGCCGAGTCCGGCCCCGGGCGGGCCGGATGGGACGGACTCGGGAAGGTCCACCTCGACACCAACGCGATCCAGCGCCACCTGGACCTCGTGCTCGCCTTGCCGGAGGTCGATGTGGCGCGGATTCGACGCGCCCGGTTCAAAGTGGCGCTCGATTGCGTCAGAGGCGCCGGCGGCGCCGTGATCCCGAACCTGCTGGAGCGGCTCGGTTGCACCGTGCTGGGCATCAACCTGGAAACCGACGGCCGCTTCCCTCGGGAGCCGGAGCCGATTCCCGAGAATCTGGGCCAGCTCGCCGAGCTGGTCCGTGCCACCGGGGCCGATATCGGGATGGCCGTGGACCCCGACGTGGACCGGCTGGCCCTGGTGGACGAGCAGGGGCACCCGATCGGCGAGGACTATACCTTGGCGTTCGCTGTACGTGCCGTACTCGGGGCGTCGGTAGGTCGGTATGCCGATACGTCGGTAGAATCCGCGACTACCGACCTACCGACGTACCGTCCTACCGTCGTTGCAAACCTCTCCACCAGCCAGGTCGTCGAAGATGCCGCGCGCTGGGGGGGAGCCCGGTTTCTTCGCGCGCCGGTTGGGGAAGCCAATGTCGCCCAGACCATGAAGGATGAGGGCGCCGTGATCGGCGGGGAGGGGAATGGAGGCGTGATTCTTCCCTCGCTTCATATAGGGCGTGATGCGCCGCTCGGGGTGGCGTTGATCTTGCAGTATCTTGCGCGTGAAAACGGCTCCGTTTCATCATTGGTCGCCGCGGCACCCCGATACCGGATTGTGAAGGCTAAAACCCCACGGGGGGCCGACTTACAAGCTGCCTATTCGGCCCTCAAGGCGCGCTTCCCGGACGCCTCGACGGACGAACGGGACGGACTCCGACTGACGTGGCCGGATCGCTGGGTGCATTTGCGCGCGTCGGGTACGGAACCGGTAATTCGGGTCATCGCCGAGGCCCCGACCGAAGCTGACGCGATGAGTTTGTTGGAGAACTGTCGAACTCTCCTTTAGGTATGAGGTAGTTCACGCGATGTGTGGCATTGTTGGCTACGTCGGACCAAAGCAGGCTTCGCCCATTCTGATCGACGGGCTGCGCCGAATGGAGTACCGCGGTTATGACTCCGCCGGCATGGCAGTGCTCAATGGGGCCGGCATCAAGGTCCGGAAGGCGGCCGGCAAGCTCTCCGCCCTCGTGGAAAAGCTCCGCACCGAAACCCCGCACGGCACCGTCGGTATCGGGCACACTCGCTGGGCTACTCACGGTGCCCCGACCACCCCGAACGCGCACCCCCACCTGGACCAGTCTGGCAAGATCGCGGTCATCCATAACGGCATCATCGAAAACGCTGCGGTGATCAAGAAAGCCCTGGAAAGGCGGGGCCATACCTTCAGCTCGGAAACCGACACGGAAGTCCTGGCGCATCTCATTGGCGCGTACTACGAGGGAAACCTCGAGGAGGCGGTCGCCGCGGCGCTCTGGGACGTCGAAGGCGCCTACGGCATCGCGGTGATCTCGGCCGACGAGCCCGATGTCGTCGTCGCGGCGCGGAACGGTTCGCCTCTTCTGGTGGGCGTCGGAGACGGGGAGTACTTCGTCGCGTCCGACGCGTCGGCCATCCTGGAGCATACCCGGAGCGTGGTGTACCTCGACGACGGGGAGATGGTGGTGCTGACCCGGGACGGGTACCGGGTCCGCAACCTGACCGAAACGCACGTGGAGAAGCCGGTCAACCAGATCGAGTGGGATCTCGCCACCATCGAGCGGGGCGGGTTCGATCACTTCATGCTGAAGGAGATCTTCGAGCAGCCGGAGAGCCTCACCAACACGATGCGGGGCCATCTGCTGGAGGAGGAGGGCAGCGCGCGTCTGCATGGGCTGAATCTCTCCGACGAGCAGTTCGAGCGGATCGATCGGATCATCATCACGGCCTGCGGCACGTCATGGCACGCCGGGCTGATCGGCGAATACATCTTCGAGGAGATGGCGCGGGTGCCGTGCGAGGTCGAGTATGCCTCGGAATTCCGTTACCGGAACCCGATCGTGGACGAGAACACCCTGGTGATCGCGGTATCCCAGTCGGGCGAGACCGCCGACACCCTGGCAGCGGTGCGGGAGGCCAAGCGCCGCGGCGCGCGGACCATCGGGTTGGTGAATGTGGTGGGCTCGACGATCGCCCGGGAGGTGCAGGGCGGATTGTACCTGCGGGCCGGACCGGAGATCGGCGTGGCCAGCACCAAGGCGTTCAACAGCCAGGTGGCCGCGCTGGCGATGGTGGCGCTCAAGATGGCGCGGCTTCGCAACCTGAGCCTGCTGCAGGGCCGGGAGCTGATCGACGCACTCAAGGCGCTGCCGGCGCAGATCCGGAAGGTGCTGGACCGGGCGCCGGAGGTCGAGAAGCTGGCCGACCGATTTGCCCACGCGCACAACGCGCTCTACCTGGGCCGCGGGGTGAATTTTCCGGTGGCGCTCGAGGGGGCCCTCAAGCTCAAGGAAATTTCCTACATTCACGCCGAGGGGTATCCCGCGGCCGAGATGAAGCACGGGCCGATCGCGCTGATCGACGAGAACATGCCGGTGGTGTTCATCGCGCCCCGGGACGGGGTGCACACCAAGATCATGAGCAATATCGAAGAGGTGAAGGCGCGGGGCGGCAAGGTCATCGCGATCGTCACCGAGGGCGACGACGAGATTGCCCGGCTGGCCGACGCGGTGTTCCCCATTCCCGCGACCCACGACCTGCTGACGCCGATCCTGGCCAGTGTTCCGCTTCAGCTGTTCGCCTACTACGTGGCGGTGCGGCGGGGCTGCAACGTGGATCAGCCGAGGAATCTTGCGAAGTCGGTGACGGTGGAATAGCTCACCCCGTTGCCCACGAGCTGCTGCGCGACCGCGCCGAGATACTCCCCCGAGGCGTTTAGGCAGGGGAGATGAATCGCGTCCAGCTCGGGCCGGCCCCGCAGGGCCAGCCGTCCTTCCAGCTCGCTTTCGGCGTTGTCCGCGACGAACCCGTAGGGGAAGTAGACCGCGCGGCGGTATCCCGCCTCGGCCACCTGCCGGAGCGCGTCCTCCATGGAGGGCTCGGTCCACTTTCCGCCGTACACGTGGTTGAGCCAGCCGTTCTTCACCAATCCGAAATCGCCCGCGAGCTCGCCGGCAATGGCGCGGCCGATCCGCTCGGTGGCCTCACGGCCAGTCGCCAGGTTCCCCGGCGGCTCGAGGAGAGTGCCGTGCGCCGCCAGGATCAGCGCACAATCGGGTCCGCCCTGCTTCCCCGCGTCAGCGAGCGCGCGGCGAATGTGCCGCGCCGAGATGCGCGCCAGAATCGCTTCGTCGAGCGGAGGGCATACGAGAATCGGCGCGGGCCGGTGGTACGCTGCTCTGTCCCCGGCACGGAGCCAGGCTCCCACGGCGGCTCGCGAGAGGTCGTGCGTGAAGGCGGACTCGGCGGCATACATCGGGACCACGTCCACCCGCTCACCCGGCGGGATGGCGTCGAGCAGGGTAGGCAGCAGGGGATCCCGGAACTCATACGCCACGGAAACCCGCCACCGGGTGGCCGGGGCGAGGCTCTCGAGGGCCGCGCCAAGACCGACCGCCTGCCGGCGAGTGAGCGGCTCCAGGGGTGACCGGTAACCCTCGTCGGTCCAAATTCTCCGCCGGAGCCGGGCGCGACGCAGCGCGATGAGCGGCAACAGGGGCCGCGGAATCGGCGCGATCGAGCGGGTCAGCCCAAGGAGGATGCGCCAGGAATACCGGAGCTGCGGGATGAACGCCGGAGTGGGAGGTTCCCCATAGGTCACCAGAATCACGTGCCGCCGCGTCATGTGCGCCAGATATTCCTGGCCGCGGAGGCGCCCGACGCCGCCGCGGCGTTGAAGGAGATGCCGTCGAAGGAGGCGCCGCAAAACTCGAGGCCCGGGAGGAGCGCGGCGGCCGCACGGAGCCGCGCGAGTCGTTCGCGATGACCGGGCGTGTACTGGGCGATGGCACCCGGGCGGCGCAGCACCCAGAGTCTGCGGGGCGGCCGCCGGATGCCGAGCAGGTCCGTTGCCTCGGCCACGGCCTGATCGCGCAGCTCCGAATCGGACAGACTCACCGCCCCGGGCGACCGAACCCCTCCCAGCATTGCGCGGACCAGCACCCAACCCGCCGGCGCCCGGTCCGGAAAGAGGCTCGACTCCCATACAACGCCGAGCGTCAGCAGCCGCTCGCTCCCGGGGACGATGTACCCGTAGCCGTCCAGAGCGTGGGCGAGATCGGAACTCTGCCACGCGAGGGCGAGCACGACGACACCCGCGGCAGGGGGAGCGGCGGCCATTCCCGCAAGCTCCGGATGAGACGCAGCGAGGACCCGGCTGGCGCCGGCAGCCGGGATGGCGAGGATGACTTGCTCGGCCCAGTCGGCATTCCGGTTGGCGAATTCGATCCTCCAGCCGCCGGCCGCGGGGGCGATGCCGACCACGGCGCTGCCGAGCCGAAGGCTCGCGCCGAGCCGAGTGGCGAGGGCCTCGGTGAGAACGCCCATCCCGCCGGTGAAGCTCCGGAGCGAAGGCATGGGAATGCCCGCCCGGCGCCGCGCGAGCATCGCGCGCACCAGGCTGCCGTGACTCCGTTCCATGGCCGCCACGGCCGGATAGGCCGCCTGGATGGAGAGGGCCGCGGCGTCGCCGGCGCAGGTGCCCGCGACGAACGCATCCGCGATCGTCTTGGCGGATTCGCGGCCGAAGCGGCGTCGGGCGAAGTCGTACACGCTCTCTTCACCGGGCGGCGGCGCGGAGCGTACCCAGGGCTCCATGGCCATCCGAACCCGGCCGCCGAGGCTCAATACACCGGTGGTCAGCCACCCCGCTGGTGAGAGCGGCAGGCGATGCAGCCGTCCTCCCCGCACCAGAAATCGTTGCCGGGCGGCGGGGCGAACCTCTACCACATCGTGCTCCAGTCCCAACGCCGCCACCAGGCCTTCGGTGTCGGGCGCCCCACTCAGGAATCCATGAGGCCCGGTCTCCACGAGGAAGCCGTCGTCGTGGAGCGTCGCCACGTTTCCGCCGGGTCGCCCGCTCGCTTCGAGGACGACGAGGTCCAGCGAACGCCGGTCCCGTTCCGCGGCTTGGCGGAGCGTGTGGGCCGCAGTGAGCCCGGCGATTCCCGCCCCGATCACCGCCACGCGCATCCGGCTCAGACGGTCCGGCTGAAGACGGGCGTGGGTCCGCCGGCGCGGGCCGCCAGATACCGGTCGAATACCATGCAGATGTTGCGGACGAAAGGGCGTCCTCGTGGAGGCAGGATCAGCTCCCCGTCGGTCAGCTCGAGCAGGCCGTGTTCCACTGGTCCGCCGGCCCCCCGAAGCGCGTCGAGCTCGACGGCGAAACAGTCGTCGAAACCAACTTTGAACTGTTCCGCGAACGCCCGGCGGTCGACCCGGAAGGAGCACATGAGCTGGCTGATGACGGCCTGGCGGCGCAGGTCATCCGGGCTCAGGGCGTAGCCCCGTTCGGTGGGGAACCGCCCGGCCTCCAGCGCGTCACCGTAGACGCTCAGCTTCCGCGCATTCTGCGCGAACGCGCCGGCGACCTCGCCGATCGCCGACACGCCGAGCCCCAGGAGGTCCGGGGCGGCACGGACGGCGTACCCCATGAAATTCCGGTAGAGCGTGCCGGTCTCCGCGGCGCGGGCAAGGTCATCGTCCGGGAGGGCGAAGTGGTCCATCCCGATTTGCCGGTAGCCGGCCGCCGTCAGGGTGTCGATGGCGAGCGCGAGCAACTCCAGCTTGAGGGCGGGCGCGGGGAGCGTGTCGCGGGGGATCTGCTTCATGTGGCCCTTGAGCCACGGGACGTAGGCGAAGGAGTAGACCGCCAAGCGGTCGGGGCGGATGGCGAGCACCTGCTCGAGCGTGCGCCCGAACCCTTCGAGCGTCTGGTGCGGCAGGCCGAAGATCAGGTCGAGGTTGACGGAAGCAAATCCTTCCATCCGCGCGCGGGTTACCAGCGCTGAGGTCTCCGCCGTGCTCTGGATCCGGTGGATTGCCTCCTGCACCGCTGGCGCGAAGTCCTGAACGCCGAGGGAGAGCCGGTTGAAGCCCAGCGCCCGGAGCCGCGCGATCTGCTCCCCGGTCGTGACCCGGGGGTCCGCCTCGATGCCGAGGTCGGCGTCCGGGGTGAAGGAGAAGTGCCGGGTGATGGAGCGGAAGACGCGCTCGAGCTCGTCGGCGTGGTAGTAGGTCGGCGTGCCGCCGCCCCAATGCATTTGCGCCACGGTTCGGCGGCCCGGGAGGGCGCCGGCGAGGAGCTCGATCTCGGTGAGCAGCTGATCAAGGTAGCGGGCCGCGACGCCGCGGTGGCGGGTGATGATGACGTTACAGGCGCAGAAGAGGCAACGGGCCTCGCAGAACGGAAGGTGGACGTACAGTGAGAACGGCACGCTGCTCCGGCGGTCGGCCGCGGCGAGGCGCTCCCGATACTCGATCTCGGTGAAGCCCGGGTGGAACTCCACCGCGGTCGGGTAGCTGGTGTAGCGGGGCCCCGGGCGGTCGTACCGGGTCAGGAGGTCCGCCGTGGTGCCGGAGGCGGGAGAGGTCATTGGGGGGTCCTTCCGGAGGCCAGCACCGTATCCACCATCGCGTGCACCGACTCCAGCGGGGTATCGGGCAGGATACCGTGGCCCAGGTTCATGATGTGTCCGCGGTCACCAGCGGCAGCCAGCACGCGACGGGTGTGGACCCGAACCGCCTCGGGCGACGCGAGCAGGACGTGCGGGTCGAGATTCCCCTGCAGCACCAGCCCGTTTCCGGTCCGGCGGCGGGCTTCGTCGAGCGGGGTGCGCCAGCAGACTCCCAATACGTCCGCGCCGCAAGCCGCGGCGTCCTCCAGGAAGTGGCCGCCTCCAACGGCGAAGTAGATCACCGGGACGGGGCAGGGCTGCAGCGCGGCCAGGAGGCGGCGGACCGCGGGCAGGGCGAAAGTGCGGTATTCCTGGGGGCCGAGCAGCCCGGCCCAGGAGTCGAAGATCTGAACCGCGGCGGCCCCGGAGCGGATCTGGAACTTCAGATAGTCCGCCATCGCATCGGCGAGCCGGTCGAGCAGGAGCCGGAACGTGTCCGGCTCCCGGTACAGGAGCGCCTTGGCGGTGCCGAACCCGCTGCCGCCGTGTCCTTCGATGAGGTAGGCGGCGAGGGTAAACGGCGCTCCGCAGAAGCCGATCACGGGGAGCGTGGCTCCCAATTCCCGCACCAGGAGCGCGATTGCCTCGCCCACGAACGGCACGGCCTCGGCCATCGGCGGCGCCCGCAAAGCTTCCACCTGGGCCCGGGTTCGGATTGGCGTCGTGAAGCGCGGCCCAGGGGCAAAGGAGACCGGGCACCCCATTGCCTCCACCGGCACCAGGATGTCGGAGAAGATGATCGCCGCATCGAGCGGGAAGCGGCGGAGCGGCTGGCAACTGGCCTCGACCGCGAGCTCCGGCGTCTTGCAGAGGGTGAGAAAGTCCACCCGGGACCGGATCTCCCGGTATTCGGGGAGGTAACGGCCGGCTTGCCGCATGAGCCAGATCGGGGGGCGGTCCAGCGGTTCGCCCCGGCAGGCGCGCAGAAAGCGATCGTTCACCGGCTCACCTCGAGCAGGGCTTCACTCGCCGCGGCGAGGGTGCCCGCGATCGCTGCCTCGTCGTGGGCCGTGGAGAGGAAGGCGCATTCCAGCGCGGAGGGAGGGAGGAGTACACCCCGCGCAAGCATGGCGCGGAAGAAGCGGGCATACCGCCCTGTGTCCACCGCTGCCGCGTCATCCCAGGAGCGGACCGGGCGCGCGCTGAAGAATGGCGTCCACATTGACCCGACCCGCTGCACCTGGAGGGGCACGCCCGCGTCCTGGGCGGCGGTGAGCAAGCCGGCGGCGATCCGGGCGCCGGTCTGGTCGAGGCGGTCATAGAGGCCCGGATCGGCGTCCAGCGCATCGAGAATGGCAAGACTCGCCGCGATGGAGAGCGGGTGCGCGGCGAAGGTGCCCGCCTGATAGACGGGACCGTCCGGGGCGATCATCCGCATCAAGTCCCGTCGTCCCCCGAAGGCCGACAGCGGCATCCCCCCGCCAAGCACTTTGCCCAGCACCACCAGATCCGGAGTGACTCCGTAGTGGCCCGCCGCTCCCGAGAGGCCGAGCCGGAATCCTGTGATCACCTCGTCGAAGATCAGCAGGGCACCGCTGCGGCTGCAACGATCGCGCAGCCCGGCCAGGAATTCCGGTTCCGGCGGAATGCACCCCATGTTCCCCGCGACCGGCTCTACGATCAGGGCGGCAACGTCCGCGAATCCCTCGGCCAGGCAGCGGTCCACGTCGCGCAGATCGTTGTAGCGGGCCACCAGCGTCTCGGCGGCAGTCGCCGCGGTGACGCCCGGCGAATCGGGGACGCCGCCGGTCGCCGCTCCCGAGCCGGCACGGATGAGAAAGGGGTCGGCGTGGCCATGGTAGCACCCCGCGAACTTGATCACCTTCGACCGCCCGGTGGCCGCTCGGGCCAAACGAACCGCGCTGGCCGCTCCTTCCGTACCGGTGACCGTAAACCGGATCATCTCGCATCCCGGGACGCGTCCGGTGATCCGTTCTGCGAGTTCCACCTCCGCGGGTGAGGCCAGCCCGAAGAGGAGACCCCGGCCCGCCGCCATCGTGACGGCTCGAACCACTCCGGGATGGGCGTGCCCCAGCAGCGACGGGCCCCAGGCGCCGATCCAGTCCACGTACTCCCGGCCCTCGGCGTCGCGCACTCGGGCGCCGTGGGCCTCCACCAGGGCGATCGGCGCGGCGCCGACCGATCGGAACGCGCGAACCGGCGAGTGCACCCCGCCTGGGGTGACGCGCGTCGCCCGGGCGAAGAGCTCGGCGTGGCCGATCACGCGAGTCCCTGATCGCCGGCCCGGAGCCCCTCGGCGAGCCGGCCCGCGAAATAGCTGATTACGAGGTCGGCTCCGGCGCGCCGCAGGCCCAGGGTGGATTCCCACATCGCGGTCTCGAGGTCCATCCACCCGTTTGCCGCGGCGGCGTGGAGCATCGCGTACTCTCCCGACACCTGGTAGGCCGCCACCGGCACCAGCACCGCTTCGCGCACGGCCCGCACCACGTCGAGGCAGGGCATACCCGGCTTCACGATCACCGCGTCGGCGCCCTCGTCAACGTCGGCCCGGGCCTCGCGCACCGCCTCCCTGGAGTTGGTGGGAGCCATCTGGTAGCCGCGCCGGTTCCCGAACTGTGGTGTCGAGCCGGCGGCGTCGCGGAAGGGACCGTAGAATGCGGAGGCGTATTTCACGGCGTACGAGACAATCACCATCTCGGGCCTCCCGGCGCGGTCGAGCGCCGATCGCAGCGCGGCCACGCGGCCATCCATCATGTCCGACGGCGCAACGACATCCGCGCCCGCCTCCGCGTACGCCACCGCCGCCCGCGCGAGGAGCGGGAGGGTCGGGTCGTTCTCCACTTCGCCGTTTCGCACCACGCCGCAGTGGCCGTGATCGGTGTACTCGCAGAGGCACACATCGGCCCAGACCACCATTCCCGGCACCGCGGCCTTGATGGCACGAATCGCAGTCGGGACAGGCCCCTCAGGATCCCACGCAGCGCGGCCGTCCGGCGTCTTCTCCGCCGGAAGCCCGAAGAGCAGGACCGAGCCGACACCCAGGGCGTGGAGTCGGGTGGCCTCCCGGGAGGCCAGGTCGGGCGAGAGTCGGGCGTGCCCGGTGAGGGAAGCGATCGGATGATTCACACGCTCGCCCCCGATGACGAAGAGCGGTGCCACGAGCTGATCGGCGGCAAGCCGGGTTTCGCGAGCCAGGGCGCGAAGACCCGGGGTACGACGCAGCCGGCGCCCTCGCTGGGTGGGAAAGCTCATCGGGCAGTGGCGGAGTCGGAGGAAATCAGCAGGGCTCCGCAGAGCCCGGCCGCCGCGTCGAATCGAGCGGCGGGAGAAACTTGCGGATCGAGTCCGAGAGTACGGAGGGTCTGTGCGGTGGTGGTGCCGAGGCCCACGATCGCCCGTACTCGCGCGACATCCGCAGCCCCCACGGCCCCGACCAGCGCCCGCGCGGCGGACGGGCTCGCGAAGACAACGCCCTCCGCGGAGGCTTCTCCCCAAGCCTGCCGGATTTCTGCGGACGGACGGCACACGGTTTGGTAGGCGTGTACGACCGTTACCGCGGCGCCCAGCGCGCCGAGCGCCGCCGCCACTTCGCTCCGGCCTTCTGCCGCCTGCGGCATCAGAACGGTCCGTCCCGGCCACCGGTCGGCGTGGCGGAGGAGCGCGATCAGGTCTTCTGCGCCTCCCGTTGTCGCGACCACAGTCGGCGCCATTCCGTGGCGCTCGAAGACCGCCGCAGTCGCTGCTCCAACGGCGGCGCAGCGAAGTCCGTGCGGCCACGGGCGCGCGGGGCGTAGCCGGGCCAGTGCCTCGACGGCGCGCGCGCTGGTCGCAACGACCCAGTCGAACTGATCGAGGTGGTCGGCGACTCGCCGAAGCGGTGCGGGGTCGGTCGCCGCGAGATGCGCGATGACCGGGCACGCCACCGGAGTCAGCCCATGGTGGCGGAGCGCCGATGAAAGGGGGCCGTCCGATCTCTCGGAGCGCGTGACGGCGACCCGCGGCGGTCCGGACGGGCTCATGCCCCGGCCCGGGCCGTTGGCCTCATGGCGACGTCGATGATCCGCAGGGCACCGGCCTGGATCAGCCGGAAGCCTGCTTCGCCGCCGAGGGCAAGCGGCTCATCGCCTTCCAGGTGGACCCGCCGTGACTCGGTTCCGTCAAGAGAAAACACGCCGGCGTCCAGTGAGAGCGTGCTTCCAATTTCCCGCGCGAAGGCGCCGACCGGCACCGAGCAGCCGCCGCGCAACGCGCGGAGCACCTCCCGCTCGGTCAGTACCGCCCGGTGGGTCGGGGCGTGGTGCAGGGGGGTGGCCAGCTCGCGGGTGGCGCGGTCGGTCGCTCGCCCCTGCACCGCAAGCGCGCCCTGGCCCGGTGCGGGCAGGAGCCGGCTGACCGGGAACACTTCCGTCGCGTGGCCCATCAGATCCAACCGCTCGAGGCCGGCGCGGGCCAGGACCACCGCATCCAGGTCACCGCTGGCGACCCGGCCGAGCCGGGTCGGCACGTTGCCCCGCAGGGGGAGGCAGCGGAGATCGGGACGCAACGCGCGCAGCTGTGCTTGCCGGCGGAGGCTCGAGGTCCCGATTCGGGCGCCGCGCGGCAGCCGGTCCAGGCGGGCGCCGTGCCGCGCGCAGAGGACGTCTTCGGCCGGCGCGCGTTCCGGCGTCGCAAACACCACCAGCTCCGGGGCGCTCGTCACCGGCAGATCCTTGTAGCTGTGGACCGCCAGGTCGATGCGGCTTTCCAGCAGCGCGCGCTCCAGCGTGGAGGTGAACCAACCCATGCCCTCCATCCTCTCCAAGGGAGCCTCCGCTTGGTCATCGCCCTGCGTGGTCAGCTCGACGACCTCGATGGCAAGCGCGGGTCGGAGGGCTTGGAGGCTGCGGACGACGGACTCGGTCTGCCGGCGGGCCAGCGCGCTGGTACGGGTGCCGATCCTGAGGCGAGTCATCGCAGCGATTCTTCCTGCCGGGGGGGCTCGGTGGCCGCCAGCGACCACTCCACACGGCGCTGATCACGGCGCCGGTGCGCGCCGAGCTCCTCCTCGAGCAGCGCCTCCACGCACGGAATCTCCGCCTCGCGGCGGGCCCGATTCTCGGTGACCAGCGCCTCCAGGCCGGACAAGTCCCATGTCCGCACCCCGGTAACTGCGCTGACCGCAGGATCCACGGCGCGTGGCATGGATGCATCCAGAATCACGAGCGGTCCGCCGAGCCTCCCGCGGCGGGCCTCCGCGACCATTTCGGGCGTCACCAGGAACGCGTCTGCGCGGACCGCGACGATGATGGCGTCGGCCCCGGTGAGCCATCTCGGCAGCTCGGCCAATGGGGCCGCGAGCGCACCGGTCTTCCCCGCCGCGGCCTCTGCCGTTGCCAGCGTGCGGTTCAGTAGCACGCAGCGGCCGACCCGCTCGGCGGCGAGGTGGCGGACAACCCGGAGGCCCACCGATCCGGCTCCAACCACCAGGGCGGTGAGATGGCCGAGATCGGGATGGATGCGGCGAACCAGATTCACGGCGACGGAAGCCAAAGAGAGGGCACCGGTTCCGATGCCGGTTTCGGAGCGGGCCCGGCGGCCGAACCGAATGGCATCGCGGAAGAGGCCACCCAGGGCGGGGGCGGAGATGCCCTCCATGCACGCTGCTTCCGCGGCGGCCCGCACCTGACCCAGCACTTCGGTTTCTCCCAGCAGCACCGATTCGAGCCCGGCCGCCACCCGGAGGAGGTGCCGGACTACGGCCTCGCCGCTCAGGTGGTGCACTGACGTTGCGGCGTCCGGCCACGGTCCCGGTGCGGCGGTTCGCAGGGTGGACTCCGCCACGCGGTCGTCCCGGGCCGCGCGGGAGCACCAGTAGAGCTCGGTGCGGTGGCAGGTGGAGAGCACCACGGTCTCGATGCCGCGCTCCCGCAGGCTGATGCACACCCGCCCAGCCGCGGCAGGCGACAGCATCACGCGCTCCAACGCTTGAAGCGGGGTGGTGCGGTGGTTAATGGTCAGAGCCCGGAGGCGAGAAACACCGGCCGGTGGAGGCGGCCCGTGAGAGCACAGCATGATTCGAGGATATCGGACTGGCGGGCGGCGAACCATTCGGAAGGCTACGGAGCCGGGCTCCGGGAAACTACGGAGTTCGCACCAGTCCGGCCCGCAGGGCAAACTGGGTCAGGAGGGCGACGGAGCGCAGCTCCAGCTTGCGCATCAGATTGGCGCGGTGCGTCTCGACCGTGCGGGCGCCGATTCCCAGAGTGGCGGCGATTTCTTTCGTGGAGCGCCCCATGGCGATGGCGCGCAGCACCTCCCGTTCCCGGTCGGTCAGCCGGGCGAGCCCGGGTGCGCCGACTGCGGTTCCTCCCCGCACGATCCATGCGAGCTGCTGCTAGATGTGCGCGCTGTGGAAGGCCCGGCCGTCCACCACCGCCATGATGGCCGCGACCAAGTCCTGGACCGCGGAATCCTTGAGCAGATAACCGTCGGCTCCCTGCTGGATCGCCCGGGCCACGTACTCGGCGTTCGCGTGCATGGTGAGGACGACGATCTTGAGACCGGGCCGGATTGCCTTTGCCCGTCCGAGAACCTCCAACCCGTCCACGCCGGGCATGCCGAGGTCCAGCACCATGACATCGACCTGAGTGTCCTGGAGGGCAGCCAGTGCGGCGCCACCATCGGCCGCCTCGCCAACGATCACGATCCCAGCTTCGCTCTCCAGCACCCGCCGGACACCGGCCCGCACCAGCGGGTGATCGTCCACCAGCAGGATCCGAATCCGGTCGGGCGGCATCAGGAGGCTTCCCCGAAAGGCATCATGGCATCGAGGCGGAAACCGCTACCCGGGGCGGTCGTGATGAGGAGCGTGCCGCCGAGCGCGCTCACCCGTTCGCGAATGCCGAGCAGACCGAGGTTCGGCGCAGGCTGGTGCGGCGCGCCCACTCCGTCATCCTCCACGGTCACCCGGATGAGGCCGATTTCCGGCCGCAGCACCACCCGGACCGATCGCGCGGCGGCGTGGCGGGCCACGTTGGTGAGGGCCTCCTGGACGACCCGGTAGAGGGCGACCTCCAAGTCGGCGGAGCAGCGCGGGAGGCTGTCGGGCGCTTCGAGGGTCACGCTGATCTGGGACCGACGGCTAAAGTCGTCCACGAGGCTGCGGAGCGCGGGGAGGAGTCCGAGGCTGTCGAGCTCACTGGGACGAAGCAGGTTACTGAGATTCCGGATCTGGGCGAGCGCGCGGCCGACCAGGGCGGCCGCCTGCTCCCGGCCGTCCAGGTCCAGTTCGATCTTCGCGGCGGTGAGGATCTGGCCGGCCTCGTCGTGGAGCTCCCGCGCGACGCGGCGGCGCTCGTTTTCCTGGGCCCGCAACAGGAGCCGGGTGAGCTGCTCCAACTGGCCGCTGCGTACTTCGAGGGCATCGCGTCCTTCGCTCAACACGAGGAAGAGCATTCCCGCCGCCGCCACGACAATGAAGAGGACGTCGGCGAAGACCCCGTAGAGTACGCCGCTGCCGAGCGGCCGGAGCAGCGGGTAGTCCAGGTGATGGAGGCCCCACAACACGAAGGTCCAGGCCAGCACGGCGGCGCTCACCGAGCGGGTCCGCCGCCGGTGCCGCCAGAACACGTACCCGGTCCAGAGCGTCACGGCGGACAGGGCTACCGCCGAGGAGAGCCCTCCGAGGCTGTAGCTGTGCACGGCGTAGATCGTGACCGCCGACCAGAGGACCACGGCCACGGGGAGGCCAAGGTACGGCCATCGGAAGCGCCGCCCCTCGGAGAATTGCAGCGCGGCCCAGAGCAGCAGGAGCGCGGTCCAGCCGGTGGCGATCTGGTGGGCGAAGAGCCACCATTCCTGGCGGGTAACTACGAACGCCGAAATGCAGGCCAGGCGGGCGGCGTAGAGCGCCCACGCGCCCGCCCAGGTGAGAAAGTAGGGACGGTTCTCGTGCCGCCAGAGGCCCAGGTTGACAAGCGCCAGGAGCGTCGTGACCAGCGCCTGGAAGCCGAGGGAGGTGAGTTCGACTGTTTGGCGGTCCACACCCACCAATGTATGCGGAGGCCGGTCGGTGGGCACATGATTGGGAGCCGGATGGGTTCCCTCCGCGGAACCGACCGGGCATTCTTAAGGAATTCTCGTCACGTCTTGCACGGACCAACACCGATGCGAATCGTCCTCCAACGGGTGAGCCAAGCCTCCGTCACCATCGGGGGTACCAGGGTGAGCGGAATCGAGGCAGGTTATTGCCTCCTGGTCGGCTTTACCCATGCCGACACGGCCGACCAGGTGACCTGGATGGCCGACAAGGTGGCGGGGCTCCGGGTCTTTGCCGATGCCGAGGGAAAGATGAATCTCGCGCTCGCCGACATCGGCGGCGCGGTGCTGGTGGTAAGCCAGTTCACCCTCTATGGCGATGCCGCCAAGGGGCGGCGGCCCTCCTTCATCGATGCCGCCCGGCCCGAGGTGGCCATCCCGCTCTACGAGCGGTTCTGCGCCGAACTCCGACACCGGGGCATCCCGGTGGAGACCGGCGAATTCGGCGCCGACATGCAGGTAGAGATTCTCAACGACGGGCCGGTCACGATCCTTCTGGAGCGGCTTCCGTGAAGCACCCGCTGATCCTGGCGTCCCGGTCTCCCCGGCGCCACCAGCTGCTCACGATGCTGGGAGTTCCCCACCGGGTCGAGGCGGCAGATGTGCAGGAGCTGCGACTGCCCGGTGAGGCGCCCGCGGCCTACGTGCGCCGGCTGGCGCGGGACAAATCGCGCGCCATTCAGGGCGCCTGGGTGCTCGGCGCCGACACCACGGTGGTGGCGGGTGACGAGATCCTGGAAAAGCCGGCCGACCCGGCCGACGCGTTGCGGATGCTGCTGCTGCTCCAGGGCCGCCGTCACGAAGTCATGACCGCGGTCTGTCTCCGCGCGGATGGGGTAGAGTTCGAGGCAATGGACACGACCGCCGTGTTTTTCCGCGCCGCCGATTCGGCTTTGCTGGAGCGCTACATCGCCACCGGTGAGCCGATGGACAAGGCCGGCGGGTACGGCATCCAAGGATACGGCGCCGCGCTCATCGAGCGGATCGAGGGAGATTTCTTCGGTGTGATGGGACTTCCGGTGCGGCTGGTGCTGGATCTGCTGGCCCGAGCGGGGTGGGAGTATGACTTTGGTAACCGGTGACCGGTCACTGCTCACTGGTTACTGATCAGGGCACCGCGTTGGAAACGGCGTCCTCGCGCTGTCGCCGCGCGTCCGCGCTGTCGCGGAGCCGCATCGCCGCGCCGACGCCCTTGGCGCCCGGCAGATTCGACCGGGCAATGGCGCTGTCCTGGGCCCGGGACGACGGGTGCTCGGCGCGGGCGCTGGTGCTTTTCCCGGAACATCCCGCCAGCAAGAGTGCCCCAATCGAAAGAACCCGGCTCAGCATGAATCACCCCAGGTAGTCGACAGCCCCCACTCGCTCCTCGCTCTCTGCATAGGCCGTGCCGCCTCAGGATTGGCCCCGTAACCGATGGATCAGCACCGTCTCCTCTCTGCCCCGGAGGCGCAGCTCCTCGAAAACCGAGGGAATCGGCTCCCCCGACAGCCGGCGCCACACCGCATCGCTGAGCACGATTTCCGTCGCCCGGGCGGCCTCGCAGAGGCGGGCAGCCACATTCACCACGTCGCCGATCACGGTGTAGTCGAGGCGCCGGATGCCCCCGATCATGCCCGTGAAGGCCTCACCGTGGTGCAGCCCGATGCCGATCGCCAGTGCGGGCCGTCCCGCGCTGATCCAGCTGGAGCTGAGGGCAGCGCATTCCACCTGCATAGCCCGCGCTGCGTCCAAGGCTCGATTGGCCTCGTCCTGCACGGCAAGCGGCGCGCCCCACACGGCGAGCAACGCGTCGCCGCTGAACTTGTCGAGCGTGCCCCCGTGCTCGAACACCAGCTCCACCATGGCGGCAAAGTACTCCGACAGGAGCGCCGCCACCGTCTCGGGCGGAAGTGTCTCGGCCAGGCCGGTGAAGCCCCGCACGTCGCTGTACAGCACGGTCACCGCGCGTCGCTCGCCGCCCGGCGTCACCCCGCTCCGTGATGCCGCAATACGCGCCGCGACACCGGGCGCGAAGAAGCGTTCGAAGTTGACCCGGATCAGCTCCTCCCGGCGGGCGGCGGCGGCATAGTGCGCCTTGGCGATGCTCACGGCGGCCAGCCCGCCGAACGCCATGCAGAGCGCCGCCTCGCCTTCGCTGAACGGACCCGGTGCGGTGAGCGAATCGACGTACAGCACGCCCAGCGCACGGTCGTGATCCGCCATGAGCGGCACGCAGAGCGCGGCCCGGACCTGGCTGGCCTGCACCGATCCCCCGCCGAAACGGGCGTCGCGAGACGCATTCTCGGTGATGACGGGTGCACGCTCCTCGAGGGCCCGCCGGGCGATGCTCCGGGGCACCTGGACCTCCGACTCCCCCAGCCGGTTGCTCTGGTGTGCCGGCACCAGCTCGCCGGTGGCTGGGTCGACCAGCAGCAGCGCCACGCGGTCCGCGGGAATCAGCGCGGCGGCCTGCAAGACGACCAGCGAGAGCACCCGGTCGGTTTCAATCTCACCAGAGAGCTGGCGTGCCAGGTCCACCAGCCGGGCCAGCCGCTCGGCGGCCAGGCGCGCCAGCGGGCCGCCGCCGGAGTGCACATCCACCGCGCGCACCTGGGTGCCCGCGGGCAGGTCGTCGCGGAGTGGCAACGCCTCCGGACCCTCACGCACCACGCGGAAGGCGACGCTGCCGAACGTCACCACGTCGTTTTCGCCGAGCCGCCCCCGCGTCACCGCTACACCGTTGATGAAGGTGCCGTTGGCGCTGCCGAGGTCCCGGAGCGCGATTCCCTCCACATCGGCGCGCAGCTCCGCGTGCTGGCGGGAGACGGTTTCGTCTTCGAGATGGAACTCGCAGCCTGGGCTGCGCCCGGCCACCATGGCGCGCCCGATCGGCAGCGGTCGCGCTCGGCCGCCGTCCAGCGGCTCGAGCCGGAGTCCGGGGGGGGAGCTCAGCGCGGCGCCGCCACGAGGTAGCGACCGGGACCAGGAAGCGGGGCGCTCAGGATGTCGGAGGCGGGGCGGGAAGTGGGAAGGAACACCACCTGCCCGTTGTCCTCGAGGCGTCCGATGGCGAGCTCCTTTTCGAAAGCGAGGTTGCTTCCGTACCGCTGTCGGGCCCCCGCCGGCGCCACGAAATGCGCTCCATAACTGAAGACGATTGTCGCCCCGTCACCCACGGTGCCGACGACGTCGAGGTCCAGGCCGTAGAGGCTGGGGCGCGGGCGGACCGTGAGCCTGGCCTCGGCGGCACCCGCCGGGGCGGTGAGGGTCTTTTCGGGGAAATGCAGCTGCGCGAAGATGCCAAAGTCCGGCGCCGACCGACGCACCACCACGACCCGGGCCGTGCCCGACACGACGTTCAGCGCGGTATCCTCCGGCTGCGCGCCGGACGCCTCGAGCACGAACACCTCGGCCAGCGGGCGCGGCGCCAGGGCCACCGGTTGCGTTGCCGTCGGCACGGTACCGGGCGCGATGCCCTTGGGCGGCCCGCAGGCCGCCAGGACCATCGCCAGCGCCGTGCTTGCTCCCGCGCGGCGAGTCCAGCTTATTGCTGTCATTACGATGGCTCGCGCATTCGTTGCCCTCCTGATGCTGCTCCTGCCGGGACCCTTGGCCGGCCAGTCCTGGAATGAACCCCAGGTCAATCAGCTCATCCGGCGCGCCATCCTGCTCCGGGAAAGCCCGCCCTCCGACACGTTACTCAAGTCGTACCGGAGCCGCGCCCACGGATTCGTATTCTACCTGATTCAGTTCGGCGTCGGCTTCCCGGATCCGCCCCGCATTGCCAAGGCGGACGAGCTCGACGTCGAAGTGTATTGGGAGCCGCCCGACCAGAGCAAGCAACGCATCGTCGCCTGGAGGGATCAGACCTTCCTGCCCCAGACGATGACCTACCACCGGGACCACCTGGGGATCGTCACGAACAACTACGGGCCGGTCATCCGCATTGGGGACGGGGATGAGGTCCGCGACGCGGTGCATCCACTGTCGATCGAGGGGCTCGACGAGTACGATTTTGCCCTGGGCGATACGATCACCCTGAAGACACCCAAGGGGCCGATCGACGTCCTCGCAATCCAGGTGAAGCCCCGCAACCTGAAGCGCCCGCTGGTAGTGGGGACGCTGTACCTGGAGCGGCGCACTGCGGCCCTGGTGCGCTTCCAGTTCAGTTTCACCCCGTCGGCCTATCGCGGCGCGGAAATCGAGGACATCAGCGTCGTGGTGGAGCAGTCCCTGATGGAGGAGCGGTGGTGGCTGCCGTACCGGCAGCAGATCGAGATCCGGCGCCGCGCTTCCGTGTTCGAGTTTCCGGCGAGGACGATCATCCGGGGACAGTGGGAAATCGACGACTACGATTTCACCGTGGCCATGCCTCCGGAGGTCAGGGCGGCGCCGGAATTCGGGGGGCTCGGGGCGCCGGCCCCCGATACGGCGCGGTGGACCACGCCCCTCCGGATCACCGCTGAGGCGGCCGAGCCCTTCAACCGCCGGGAGTTCGACGACCTCAAGACCAACGCCGAGGCGCTGGTGTCGCGCCACGTGATCGAGGGACTTCCCCGAAGCCGCCTTGGTACCACCGCCCTGAGCGATCTTGTCCGGGTGAACCGGGTGCAGGGCCTGGCCCTGGGCACCGGCATTGGCCTCAACTTCAACGGCGGCTTCGCGGTGCGCGGCGCGCTGGGCTACGGGATCTCGGACCATCGGATCACAGCCGGCCTCACGGCCTCGCTGCTGCGGGGGGCGAACCAATGGTCCATCCTCGGGCGCAGGGCGATCCGCGACTTCGGCGATGAGCCGGTGGTAAGCGGCGCCGTGAATTCGTTCCTTGCCCAGGAATCGGGGAAGGACCTGGGCGACTACGTACTGAGCGAGGAGATCGGTATCGGCCTCCGCCGCCGGCTCGACCCGCGCTGGTCGTTGGATCTGGGAGCGCGGTGGGACCGGACCTCCACGGTGCAGACCCGCGCCAGTCCGATTTCCGGGACCTACCGGGCTAACGCCGATCTGGGGAGCGGAACCTATTGGGTGGGGAGGGCCTCCGTGACGCTGGCGGGTCGGGGTGCCATCGATCGCTCCGATCTCAAGGCCACGTTCGGACTGGAACTGGGCACCGGTGAAACGGAGTACATCCGGGCCAATCTGCGCACCGATGGAAGCATTCCCGCACCCCTGGGCCACCTCCGGCTCCGGACCCTCGCGGGGATGGCCACGTCCGGGCTCCCCAGGGCGCGCAGCTTCGCCATCGGCGGTCGTGGCACCCTCCAGCCGGAGCCCATCCGGGGCTACGGGGGCCGCGAGGTCCTGGCGCTGCAGCTGGAATGGCGTCTGCGCGTCCCGGTGCCCTCCGTCGGACTCGGTCCCTTTGCCAGTACCGGGAATCAGGTGACCATTGCCCCCTTCGCGGCGGTCGGCTGGGCCGGCGGGGAGATCGCGGGGCTCCAATGGCGGAGCAGCCAGGGCGCCCGTCCGGTGGTCGGCGTCGCCTTGGAGTTGCTCCAGAACCTCCTCCGGCTGGAGATCGGCACCGTGCTCCGGGATCGGAATCTGGTCATCGATGGGAAACGTACCCGGCGGCTGATCCGCTTCACGATCGACGTCGCTCCCGAATGGTGGCCGATCCTCTAGCCGCAGTCGGCCCCGCCCGCCTAGATTGCGTACTCTTTCCCTTGCAGGTACTTACGGATGGCTTTCAGCGACGAGTGGCTGGTTCCGACGCTCTCGACGCTCGTGCCGGAAGGGCAGATCGATGCCGTCCGGCGGGACGCCGGGGACGCCTCGTCGCTCTGGGAAGCGCTGATTGCCCGCCGTCTGGCCACCGACGAGCAGATCCTCGCCGCCGTCGCCGCGCGATTCCGCTTCCAGATCGCCGATCTCACCATGCTGGACCACCACGTCCAGGACGCGGTTCCCGAGCAGCTGGCCCGGAAATTCAATATCCTGCCCCTGCGCATCACCGACTCGTTCCTCGAGATCGCCACCGCAAATCCATTCGATATGGACGCGGAGAAAATGCTGGCCTTCGCCACCGGACGCGAAGTGCGGCTGCTGCTCTATCCTCCGACCCGGATACGCCAGCGGCTCGACGAGCTCTACCGGCCGGAAGACGTGGTGTCCAAGCTGCTTTCGGGGATGCACGACGACTCCGAGGTCACCCAGCTCAAGGATGAGGCGGACGAATACAGCGCCAGCGCCGAGGAGGCCCAGCAGCGCCCCATCATCAAGCTGGTGGACACCCTGATCGCCGACGGCATCACCAGCCGCGCCAGCGATATTCACGTCGAGCCTGCCGACGGGGGCGTCAGCGTCCGCTATCGCATCGACGGGGTGCTCCGGCAGGTCATGAAAATCCCCCGTTCGGCGGGCATCCCCCTGGTGTCGCGGGTCAAGATCATGTCGGGGATGGACATTGCCGACCGGCTCCGGCCCCAGGATGGCCGCTGCCGTGTGGCGGTGAACGGGAGCCCGGTGGACCTTCGGGTGTCCACGCTGCCGGCATCGCTGGGCGAGAAGCTCGTCATCCGGATTCTCAACGCCAAGGCGACGGTGTTGTCGCTCGATGCGCTGGGGCTCCAGGAGGACGAGCAGAAGACCATGACCAAGCTCCTCCAGAACAAGGAGGGAATCCTGCTGGTCACCGGACCGACGGGGTCGGGGAAAACCACGACGCTCTACGCCGCGCTCCGGCAGGTTCAGGGAGAAGGCGTCAACATCGTCACGGTGGAGGACCCGGTCGAGTACCGGCTGGGCTCGAACATCGTGCAGGTGCAGGTCAATGAGAAGGCGGGCCTCACCTTCTCGACGGCGCTCCGATCGATCCTGCGCCAGGACCCCGACGTGGTGCTGATCGGCGAAATCCGCGACCAGGAGACGGCCCAGATCGCGGTGCAGGCGTCCCTGACCGGGCACCTGGTGCTCTCGACGCTGCACACCAACGACGCGCCCAACACCGTCACCCGTCTGGTGGACATGGGGATGGAGGCGTACAAAATCGCCTCCGCCCTGCGCGGCATCCTGGCCCAGCGCCTGCTCCGGCGGCTCTGCCCCCATTGCAAGATCAAGCAGACCGATCCACTGCCGGAGCGGATCAAGAAGTACCTGCCGGGCGGGCCCGCCGAGCTCTTTCAGGGGGTCGGGTGCCCGGAGTGCTCCATGACCGGTTATCGGGGCCGGTTCGGTATCGTGGAGATTCTGGTCATGACGGCGGAGCTCGAGCGGCTGATCGGGCGGGGCGCCACGGCCGACCAGATCGCCGCCGCCGCCAAAGCGGGGGGCATGCGCTCGCTCTTCGAGAGCGGGATCCGGCATGTGGTGTCGGGAGAGACGTCGGTCGAGGAGTTGCTTCGCGTCACCGAGCCTCCCCGCGAGGATACGCCGGCCCATGCG
>JANNGX010000055.1:0-10837 GCA_031404115.1 Gemmatimonadales bacterium
AAGGACCTGGCCCAGTGCGTCGTGGACGATCGAGTGGTCCAGATGGACCGGCGGGGCGGGGAAATCCGGAATGCAGACGGCGTCCGCACGAAGTTCGGAGTCGTTCCCGTCCTGATTCCCGATTACCTGGCCCTCGTCGGAGACGCGCAAGACGGCTATCCGGGAATCGTTGGCATCGGCGCGGTTTCGGCGGCCCGGATCCTCAACCGGCACGGCCCTATCGAGGCCTTTCCACCCGAGGTGCTGGGCGAACAACAAGGCCGGGCATTGCTCTTCAAGAACCTGGCCACCCTCCGCACCGCCGCCGCCCTCTTCGTGACGGTGGACGAGCTGGAATGGCGCGGACCCACCGCAGCCTTTGTCCAGTGGGCCGAGCGCATTGGCGACCCGCGTTTACTGGAACGATGCCACAAGCTGGAGACTCCGCTTTCGCGTCCACCTACTTGATCAGTAGCCCGATCAGCGCACCCACCGCGAAGCCGCCCACTCCAAAGCCAAGGTAGGCCTTGGCGTCACAGGTGGAGAACCCGGTGCCAGGGTCCTTCGCGAGGTTTGAGATCACCGTACAGGCGGCGATGCCGGTCGCTGCGCCAATCAGGCCGCCGATGAGGACATACCGGCCTTTGTGATTCGGATCCGCCTCGATGCTCAGCCGTTCGGTGAGCGAGAACTTGGGAGTGAACGTGGCCCGGTTGTCGTGCCCGGGATGGAATGGCGGCAGGGGACCTGTAGCCAGTATGCTGGGTCCGAGGCGTGGTGCCAGCGCCTGGTGTGGTGCGGCGGCCTCTTGTCCGGCCGCCGGCGGGGCCCCAACGAGGAAGGCGGTCAGCAGGAATATCGGCGCGAGGGTGTTGGGCATGAGACCTGGAGGGAAAGGGGGCCGGGAGATCGGACTTTCCTGAGATGCGATCATTACGAGGGATCAGCCGTCTGGAGTTTCGACGGCTGGCCTTGACTCCCCCCTCCGCCTGACATTGCTTACCTGACATATCCGCTTAACCGGATGCGTAACCACCCATGCCGCGAACCATGCAAGCCACTGTCGCCGTCGACAGCCTCCATGCCATTTTTTCCGGCTTCGCCGATCCGGTTCGGCTTCGCCTGCTCAACCTCCTCGCGGCCGGCGAGCTCTGCGTCTGCGACCTGACCGAGATCCTGCGGCTCCCCCAGTCGAGCGTTTCCCGCCACCTGTCCTACCTCCGACGGGCGCGGCTGGTGGAGACGACACGGGAAGGAAAATTCTCGCACTACCGCCTCGCGGAGCCCAGAACCGCGGTCCATCGCAATTTGCTCACCTGCGTCCGTTCTTCCTTTGCCGGCATACCCGGGCTGGACCAGGAGCGAGCACGGGCCACCAAACGCGCGCTCACCCGCGCGCTCGACCCCTGCTGACCGGGGGACGCTGATGCGCTACGCCCTCATCTCCGATATCCACGCCAACGAGCCGGCACTCCGCGCAGTCCTCAAGGATATTGCCGGACGGCCCGATGTCGACGCGACCTATCACCTGGGCGACCTGGTCGGATACGGGGCCTCGCCCGACGTGGTTGTGGGGATCCTCCAGCGCCTGGCCATCCCCGGCGTCGCCGGGAACTACGATTCCACCGTCGCCCACGACTACAAGCACTGCGGCTGCCGTTACGAGGACCCGCACCAGGAAGCGCTGTCCCACCTGTCCTACGCCTGGACCTGCACCCACACCTCCGCCGAGTCGAAACGATACCTTGGCGGCCTGCCGTTCCGCATCGACGTGCGACCGCTGGGCGGGCACGCTGCGGGCCCCACGGTCGTGCTGCTCCATGGCAACCAGGTGCTCAACACGGTGTATGTGACGGAGGATCGCCTCGACGAATTCCTGCAGAAAATGGCGGATTCCGCCGCCGCCCGGACCGGCGACGTGATCTGCTTCGGCCATACCCACAAGCCGTGGCACCGCGTGGTGCAGGGCATCCACTTCGTGAATACCGGGAGCGTCGGCCGGCCCAAGGACGGAAACTGGAAGGCGTGCTACGTGCTGCTGAGCGTGGACGGCGCCGGTGTGGGGGCCGAGGTCGTGCGGGTGGAGTACGACGTCGAGGCTGCGGCCAGGTCGATCATCGCCAGCGAGCTGCCGGACGAATTCGCGGAGCAGCTGCGCAATGGCGGCTAACCCGCGGCTTTACGTCTGCGAGGCGCTCGGCACCTTCGTCCTGGTGGCGCTGGGGCCGGGCGCAGCAATGGTCTCGGCCAAGACCCATGCTTTTGGACATTCCGGCGTGGCCCTCTCCTTCGGACTGGCGGTGACCCTGGTGATCGTCGCCACCGGGCACCTGGGCGGCGCCCACATCAACCCCGCGGTCACCATCGGGCTCTGGTCGGTGAGGCGGTTCCCCGGTCGTCACGTTCTTCCGTATGTTGCCTCTCAGTGCCTCGGCGCCGTCGCCGCCTCCGCGATGCTGCTCTGGATCCTCGGGCCCGCTGGGGGCTTCGGCGCGACGGTGCCCGCGCTCCCCATCCCGCAGTCCTTCGCAGTAGAGGCGGGCTACTCCGCCATCCTCGCCTTCGTGATCATGGGGGCCACCGACGCGCGCAACGCGCCCGGCGTGGCACCTTTTGCCATCGGCGCGACGGTGTTCGCCGGCGCGCTGGTGACCGGGCCTCTCACCGGCGGCAGCTTCAACCCGGCCCGGACCCTCGGGCCGGCGCTAGTGGGCGGGGTGTGGACCGCGCACTGGCTCTACTGGGTCGCGCCAATCGTGGGAATGATCGTATCCATGCGAGTCTACCAGCGGCTCTACTCCGTTTCTACTTGATTCTTGCTTGACCCCCGAAGGCGATGCTCTGGTCGTCACCCTGACCAGAGGAAATCGCTATGCTGGCCCGATATCTCAATGCTCCGCTGCTGCTATTGCTGTGGCAGGTCGCTCCCGTGGATCTCAAGCGTGACGAGGGAGGCCGGGTCCGGATCTCTTTCGGCGCTGGCCGAGGGGAGTTCGCATTCCGGGACTATCCCGGGTACGCCGGCGGGGTCGACTGCGTCGGAGGATCCTATTCGGGGCGGGGCCCATACTCGCAAGCGTCGGACTATGCGAGCGGTGGTGGTGCAGCGGAAGTCTGGGCCAGGAACAACCTTCGAATACTTGCCGCCCTCGGGAGCATCACTGACGCCTCGGGAGAACGGCACGGAACCTTTGGTGCCGGTCAGGTGGTCTTCGAGCAGAAGAAGTTCGGCCTGGGCATTGGGCTCGCCTCCTTCGGAGGCACCCAGCGCGACCTGCAACCTTCCGGCTCGGTTCGCGTCGGGTCACTCGATGGCGTTTCGCTCCGCGCGGATTATCACTTTCCCCATGCCGGGATGGGTCTGGTTGGCGGACCCCGGATCGGCGTGGGGTTGAATCAAGGCCGGGGCCGGAATCCGCGGCTCTTCGTCGGAATGGCGATGACCCCGGTCCCCGACAGCGCCCGTAAGGTGGGAGGGTTCTTCGAACTGGCCATTCCCCTGGGGTTTTTCAAGGGCAAGGCCGGGCTGTCCGCCAACGGATTCTTGAGCGGGACATTCAGCGGCAATCAGGATAAACAGATCTATGCGCTCGGGCTGGGCGGCTGGATCCAGCCCTGACGGGGCACCGTCTCAGCGGGATTCGCCCTGCTTCAACGCTGCGGCGCGGGTTTCCTTACTTGCGAAGATCGATACCTCGACTCGCCGGTTGGCCTGCCGACCGGCGTCCGTCTCATTGGAGGCGACGGGCTCGGTTTCCCCGAGACCGCGCGTGGCGATCCGGGCCCCGTCCACTCCCTGCGACATGAGATAGGTGGCCGCCGCGGTGGAGCGCCGCTCCGATAGCGCCTGGTTGTACTGATCGGTGCCCTGATGATCGGTGTGGCCCAGGATCAGGAGATCGGAGCCGGAGTACTTCTGGAGACTGACGGCCAGTTCCCGCAGGTTAACCTTTGCTTCCGGCCGCACGACGTCCGAATCGAAGTCAAAGAGCAGACCCGAGTCGAAGGTAACCTGAATGCCTTCGCCCACCCGTTCTACCTTGGCGCCCTTGATATTCTGCTCCAGCTCTTTCGCCTGCTTGTCCATTTGCGCGCCAATGATGGCTCCGGCCACCCCACCGACCACAGCGCCGATGATGGCGCCCTTGGCCGTGGAACCGGCCACCTTGCCAATAACCCCGCCGACCACCGCCCCGCCCGCGGTGCCGACCACGGCCCCGGTCTGGGTCTTGGTGGCGCAGCCCGCTACAAGCACGAATGCCAGGCAAATGGAACGATGCGGTGTCCGCATGAGACTCTCTCGGTGTAAGGGGCCGATGTGTGCATTGGTGACGAGTGACGACCGTGCTCCCACACGGATCATGGTCCTTGTCGCGGCAAAAGGTTCCAAATCGAAACGTCAAGGAAGAGCCTTTGGCCGGGGGCTGGGATGCATTAAATTTCAGAGACAAACGCTTACCCTGCACGAGGATCACACCGCCTACATAAAGGAGATTCCGATGGCACTTCGAGTATCCAGAATCGCCACTGCACTCGTGCTCGCGTCCACGCTCGCCTGCACGGTCCAAGCGCAGACCAACAAGCTCCACATAGGCCCGCGGCTTTCGTATCACTTCGACGCCAAAGAGTTTGGGGTGGGCGCTCAGCTGGGCGTCCCGGTCGCCAAGTACCTCGAGTTCTATCCGTCGTTTGACTACTTCTTCGTCAGCCCCGGTTCCTTCTGGAACCTTAACGCAGACATCAAGTACCGTATTGCCGCTGCGTCGATCAGCTGGCTCTACATCGGCGGCGGCCTCAACATTGCCCGGAGCGGCGGCTACTCGACGGGCTCCACCAGCATTGGTGGCTCGACTAACGCCGGCTTCAATCTCCTGGCCGGCGCCGAGTCGCTCAAGGGACGAGTACATCCGTTCGCCGAGTTCCGGTTCACGTCGAATAACGGCTCCTCCGGCATGGTTGCCGCGGGCCTGAATTTCACGTTCGGCGGCCACTAGAACAGTCGTAGCACGTCATCGATCTGCTTGTTGCCGGTGGGGAAGGGCGTGACCTCTCCGACGTCCGCCCCACCGGCAATCAGCGTTTTGAGCACCGCGATGTAACGGCCCGGATCGCGATCGTGCAGCGCGAACCACACCGTCGAGTCCAGCACCGTGCCACCCCACCGGTTCCGCGTCTCCAGGGGCGCTCCACGCGCCACCAGCACCTTCACGACATTCAGATGGCGACCGGCGGCCGCCTGATGCAGCCCGTCATGGCGTCCACAGGTGCGTGCTACGGGCGAACGGAAGATCCGGCGGTCGGGTAGCGTCGGGGTCGGTTCCGTGCGAAGTTTGCGTGGCGCGTCGGTTCGCATCGTCGTGGGGAGGATACGTGATCATCTGTGAAAAACGGTAAGGCGGTACGACTACGACCCCACCTGCGCCGGGCATTATCGAGGTCCGCCTTCGAGATCTGAGTCAGTTGTTCGACTCCCTCGACCCGTCTCCGTTCGTCGAAAAAGACCTGGACCTCGACGCCGAAGAATACATTGTCGAAAGCCTGCGGGATCTGCCTGCAGGACCGGCACCTACGCTGGTCATTCACCTCGACAAGCCGAATCTCGTGCCCGAAGAACGGGAGGAGATCGGCAACGCAATCCGCGATCACTTCGCCCGTCAGTCACGGCGCCTGCAGCGGAAACTCCGCCTGCTCATTCGTCGCGGACTTCTCAGCCTCTGCATCGGCATCGGGTTCCTGGCGGCAGCCTTCGGCATTGCGGAGGCGGTGCGCGGGCTCCTGGGCGAAAGCGGCTGGCTCCAGCTCTTCGAGCAGGGCCTGCTCATCGTGGGCTGGGTTGCGATGTGGCGGCCCCTGGAGATTTTTCTCTACGACTGGTGGCCCATCGTCGGCGAGCGGCGCATTCATGATCGGCTGAGCCGCGTGGAGGTGATGGTCGCGCCTTGATCCCTGCTTGACTCCTCCCGCCTACCGTTCCCCCGTCCTCAAAATGGGAACGGGACTATGTGGCTCCACCCTCTCCTGACCGTGACAGCGGTCCTCCTGGCTTCGACGGCCTGCGTCCATTCCCAGATCCCCGTCGAGGCGTCCGCGCCTCGTTCAACCGAGGTCATCTTGCGTGTGGGCGGGGCGCAGCGTGGCATTCTGGTCTTCGCGGACACCGATTCGCTGGTGATGACCGACATGCGAGCGGGGGAACGCGTGACCATTCGGCCCGGATCCGACGTCCTGCTCGAGGTCTACCGCGGACAGCGCCGGACCGCTGAGGCCGTCGTGAAGGGGGCGGGGAAGGGCTTTGTGGAGGGAGCGGCGACCGGCGCCGCGGAAGTGCTGCTCGTTGCCGGCCTCGGCAAGCTCCTGGGCCTCGACCTCGGAGGTATGAACCTCGGCGAGTCCGTGAAGGGCGGCATCGTGTTTGGAGGCGCCATTGGAGGCCTCGTCGGCAAGAACAAGGGCATGCAGGAAGGCGAGGCCGTCTGGGAGCGGGTGACCCTGTCGCAGCTGCGGCAGCAGCTCTGCCGCTGTGCCTACCCCGACGGGCCGAGGGTGGAGCCCATCGACCGGCTCATTCCGCAGCCTTGAGAATTCACGACTCCAGCGCCCGCTCCATGCGGACGAATTTCGCGCGCTGCCCATCCGGGAGATGGTGCTCGACCGTTTCCAGCGGCTCGTAGCCGAGCGCCCGGTAGAGCGGGACCCCGGGCAAAGTGGCCATGAGCTTTGCCCGCCGGAAACCCGCGGCCCGAGCGGCGGATTCGCAGTGTACCAGGAGCCGTCGCCCGAGCCCCTGACGGGAGGCGCTGGGGTGGACGAAGAAGGCGCGGATGCGCGCAGCTTCGGTGGCCGGATCGAGGAGCGGATCGCTGGTGTCCTTGGCCTGATCTCCGCCGTAGAGTGTGCGGCGGCGGCTCCAGCCCCCGCACGCCGCGAGTTCACCGGCCCGCTCGATTACGAAGTAGGTCTGATCGGCAAGGAGCTGGGTATCCACCCCGAAGACATGCGTGATCAGCGACGTGATCTGGCGTGTCGAGTAGTAGCCGCGGCTGAGCTCCGTCGCCGATGCCGCGATCAATGCGTTGAGCGGGGTGACCTCCGTCAGGTGAGCCAGTCGGATGGACGGTTGCGAACCCGTATCAATCATGGATTCCAGTCGGGGCCAGCAACCCGCTACGGTCGAGCTCGCCCTCAATGATCATGACCATCCCTCAGTTGATGAAACGGTGCGGTGCCTGTCCGGGTCGCGGACGCAGCAGGGCACATACGGACCTGACCGCCGCGCCGCGCGATTCGTCGGACCCGCTCCAGTGGCACTCTCACGACACGTTGCAGGCAGACCCGCTCTGCTCGAAATGCTTCAAGAAGGCGGTAATGCCCGGAAGATCGGCGGCAGAGGGCATCCGATGCGGGGCGCCGGAAACATGACAGTGCTTGACGCGTGACCCATAGGCGGCGAGGAAGGAGGCGAGGTACGGGTCAGCTGCACTGTGAGCGCAATCGAGGAGGAATCCATCGACGACAAGCAAGAGCTGCGCGCCACCGTCTTGCAGGGCACTCCGGAGCTTTAAGAGCACCTGCCTCAGATGGACGACGGCGCCGGCACCCGGATCAGGCGCGCGCCGTGCTTCTCCACTTCCGAAGCCTACAACACGAACCGCGTGACGACCACAGGCTGCGCCGAGTGCTGCGAAATACACATCCAGGCGCGAAGGCTCTGACGAAAAGACGTTCAGATCCTTCGGCAGGGCACGCCGGACGGCCACCACGGGCAAACCGGCGGCAAGCTGTTCCAGCTCTGCGGGTGACGCCGGCAGAAGGTCTGCCGCAGAGAGTTCGACAAAATCGAGCACTCCCCGGAACCAGTGGTCCGATGCTGATATGCACCCGCCCAGCCGTCCCGCTCTGGGTGTCATCTCGAGATCATTCGTTGTCGTCGATCCACCGAATCAGGGCGGCGATCTGATCGTCGTCGGAGGCGCCCAGCATTCAGTGCAGCGCCACGGCCTTATCGGTGAATCCCTGCACCCGCACTCGGGTGTTCTTGCTTCGCTCGGCAGCCGTGCGGACCGTGGCGAACGCCGCCGCGTCATCCGGTACTACGACAGCCCACTGGACCTCGCCCAGCGCCTGGGCATGCTGATGGAAGAAGGCCAGCGCACGCTCCATCATCCCAGGCGGGAAGCTGCCATCCATCCGGCGGCGATCGCTCAGGATGCGGCGCGCCCCATTCCAAGGCATCTGCTCCAGGACCTTCTGCGCGGTTTCCTCCCACTCGGCCAGCGAGAGAGGTCCCGAACCTTGAAGAAGGGCAAGCCGGGTGCCAGGGTGGAACCGGAATCCAGCGCTCATGTCACTACCTATGGCGTAACCTGCCTTTTCATAATACCATTGATTCCATGATCCGTCGCCTGATGGCCTCCTATTGCTACTACGCCACCCCACCCATGGGTCGCAGCCGGAGGCATTCGAGCATCTAGCACCACGTCGAATCCTGATCTTCCGAGCGGCCCGTGATCCCACGGGCCGCTTTTGTCGTCCCTTGTGCCAGGAGGCGTTATGCCGGACCCCCTGACCCTGCCGGTTCCCCTCTTCTCTCCGTCCATGCAGGACTGGGCGGGGTACAGCGACGAGGAGCACTTGGTCTGGGCCACGCTCTACCGCCGCCGCATGCCGGTGCTCCGCACGACCGCCAGCCGAGTCTTTCTGCGCGGGGTGGACGACATCGGCCTCGGATCGGAGGGCATCCCCGATCTGGCCGTGCTCAACGGGCGCCTTTCCCGCCGGACCGGATGGCGGGCCGTTCCGGTCGCCGGCTTCCTCCCGGCCGCCGAGTTCTTCAGCTCACTTTCACGCCGCGAGTTCCCCACCACGGTTACTATCCGCCCCGCAGACCGGCTCGACTACGTCCCGGCGCCCGATATTTTTCACGACGTCTTCGGTCACGTGCCGCTGCATGCCGACCCGGTTTTTGCCGACTTTCTGCAGCGCTTCGGCGCCGTCGCGGCGCGGAGCACCGAACCCCGGTTAACCGAGCGACTGGCCCGGCTCTTCTGGTTCACTGTGGAGTTCGGCCTGATCCTGGAGGCGGATGGGGTTCGTGCCTACGGGAGCGGGCTGATCTCCTCCCACGCCGACGCCGCCAACGCCCTGGGTCCGGACTGCGAGCACCGCCGGTTCACCCTGGACGGAGTGCTGGCGCAGCCGTTCCAGATCGACGCGCTGCAACAAGTGCTCTTCGTGGTGGACAGCTTTCAACAGCTATTCACGGCGGTCGCGGAAATGGAGCGCCGAATCACAGCGTCGGGAAGGGAAGCGTGAGCGGGTTGACCGGCACAAGTTAACCTGTTAGTATTGCACCACTTGAAAGCGAGGGCCGTATGGCCCTCCACCCTGAGCCTGAAGCACGGCGAACGGGTTCCTGAATCGCTCCTCCGATGCCGTCACCTCGGCACGGCAGCGCTCTGGAACACCCCGCCCCGCGGGGTGTTTTTGTTTCGCCATGACTGGAGGTCGGCCACTGAGCACTAACGAGCGCGAACGCCGGACCCGCGTCAACCGGATGATCCGGATCAGCCCGGTTCGAGTCATATCCGATTCTGGCGAACAGCTGGGTGTCCTGACGATCGAAGAAGCCCTTGCGGCCGCCGAAGAACGCGGCCTCGATCTGGTGGAGGTTGCGCCGACCGCCCGGCCCCCCGTGGTCAAGATCATGGACTACGGGAAGTACAAGTTCGAAGAGGCCAAGGCGGCCCGCGCGGCCAAGAAGAAGCAGCACGTGATCGACATCAAGGAGGTGAAGTTCCGCCCCGGGATCGACGATCACGACTTCGACTTCAAGACCCGCCATATGCGCGAGTTCCTGGGCGAAGGCGACAAGGTGAAGGTGACGATGATGTTCCGCGGCCGGCAGATGGCTCGGATCGATCTCGGCAAGGCGGTACTCGACCGGGTGGCCGCCGCGCTGGCCGATATCGGCAAGATCGAGTTCGACGCCCGGCTCGAGGGGCGCAACATGACGATGGTAATCGCGCCCAAATAGCCGGCGCCGCACTCAGGAGACCGTTAATGCCCAAGATGAAGACCAAGCGCGCTGCGATGAAGCGCTTTACCAAGACTGGTACCGGCAAACTCAAGCGGGGCCGTGCCAACAAGCGCCACATTCTGACCAAGAAAACGCGCAAGCGGAAGAACCAGCTCGGCAAGCCCGCCCTGGTGAGCTCCGCCGACTTCCCGCGCGTGTCCCGCCTGCTTCAGGCCTAGGAGAGGTATCCCATGCCCCGCGTAAAAAATGGTGTCGCGCATCATGCGCGCAAGAAAAAGATCATGGAAGCGGCCAAGGGCGGCTTCCAGGCCCGGAGCAAGCTCTACAAGGCCGCCAAGGAAAACGTCGAGCGGGGCATGGCGTACGCCTACCGCGACCGTCGCAAGAAGAAGGGCGACTTTCGCAGCCTCTGGATCCAGCGTATCAACGCCGCCGCGCGGATTCATGACATCAGCTACAGCCGGTTGATGGCGGGGCTCAAGAAGGCGGGCGTCGAGATCAACCGAAAGGTGCTCGCGGACTTGGCGGTACACGACGCCGATGCCTTCGCGAAGATCGCAGAGATCGCCAAGAAGGCGGCGTAACGCCGTCTCGACGTCCGTGCGCCCGCTGTAGCATCGACCCCCGCGGTCGCCACGCCGGCGGACGCGGGGGTCTTGGCAACCTGACCAGAGGCTGAATGGAAAACACCGGCTATCCGACGCTTGATGAGCTCCTTCCCCGGCTCGCCGCGATCCCGTCCCTGGATCGCGACGCGCTGGCCGCGGAGCGCATCACGGTCCTTGGCCGGAAGCAGGGAGCCCTCACCGCGGCGCTCCGCGC
>JANNGX010000056.1:0-10604 GCA_031404115.1 Gemmatimonadales bacterium
ACCGGTCCGGACAGTTGACACCCACCGCCACCCACCGGGGTGGCGCAGGTTCGTTGGCTCGATTGACGACACGCTCTAAATCTATTTCTCTTATTGTGTTACGCCACCTCGGGCAGGAACGCCGCCCCCTTCTCTCAGAAAACTCCGATGCGCCGCTGCCTGCTTGGTCTCGCTTTCGCCGCTTGGTGCGCCCCGGCACTTCCGGCCCAGTCGCTGTCCGCGCGGCTCGATCGGCTCCTGGATGCTCCGCCGTTCGACCGGCACGCCTGGGGGGTGGCGGTCCTCGATCCCACCGGCACGCTCCTCTATGAGCGCAATGCCACCCGGCTTTTCGTCCCGGCCAGCAACACCAAGCTGATGGTGGCCGCCGCGGCGACGGTGCTCCTCCCGGCGGAGGGCAGTGTCATGACCAGCCTCTACGCCCAAGGCCCGGTCGACAGCGGTCTGATCCGGGGCGACCTGGTGCTCTACGGCCGCGGCGATCCCACCATGAGCCGGCGCTGCTTTGACGCCGACACCATCCGACCCGGGGCCTGTGAATCGGACCCGATGCGGCGGCTCCGGGATCTCGCCGGCCAGCTTCGCGCCAGAGGCATCCGCACCATCACCGGGGGAGTCGTGGGGGACGGGAGCTATTTCGAGCCCACCCTCCTGCACCCGACCTGGGAGCAGGGGGACCTCATCTGGTGGTATGCCGCCCCGGTGTCGGGCCTCGCGCTCAACGACAACAGCCTCGATGTCCGCTGGGGGCCCGGGTCCGAAGCCGGCGCGCCAGGGGTCATCACGCTCGCCCCCGATCTGGGAGACGTCACTATCGAGAACCGGACCACGACGGTTCCGGAATCGGGCACCGGACTCGACGTCGGGGCACTGGGTCCGCTCTCGCTCTGGGGGGGCGGAACCATCTCCCGGAGCGCATTGCCCCGGACGTCCTATGTGGCCCTCCCCGATCCCAACCGGCTGGCCGCGAGCGCGCTCCGGCGCGCCCTGGCGGAGGCGGGCATCTCGGTACTCGGCGCCACCGGGTCGACCACCGATTCCTTGCGGTACGCCCATGTCCGGACCCTCCCGCCGTTGGCCGAATCGGCCTCACGCCCCTTCCGCGAGTGGCTGGTGCCGATCCTCGGGCACAGCCAGAATCTCTTCGCCGAAATGTTGTTGAAGCAGGTGGGGCGACAAGTCGGGGGCGAAGGCAGCTGGCGCGCCGGGCTGGAGGTGGAGCGGCGTCTGCTCATCGATTCAGTCGGGGCCGATTCCACCCAGTTCTCTCTCCACGACGGCTCCGGACTCTCCCACGTCAATGTGGTGAGCCCCCTCACCTTTGCGCGCTTGCTGCTCTACTTGCGACGACACCCCAACTTTGCGGTATTCGAGAATGCGCTCCCGGTCTCCGGCCGGAGCGGCAGCATTCGGAACCGGATGGTGGGCACCGCCGTCGAAGGACGCGTCATGGCGAAGACCGGATCCATCTCCAGGGTCAACGCCTTTTCCGGCTATGTGACGCTCCCCAACGGTCAAATTCGGATTTTCTCGATCCAGAGCAACAACCACGACTTGCGCGGGTCGGCGATGATCGCGCGGATCGACAGCCTGGTGGTGGAGATCGGGAAGCAGTGAGCGGGACTGAAACCAGTGACCAGTGACCCGATGGAAGCCATCGCTCTGCGGCCCATGACCGTCGATGACTGGCCGGCCGTGCGGCGGATATACGCGGAGGGCATCGCGACCGGGAAGGCCAGCTTCGAGACCGGCATTCCCGACTGGCCCGCCTGGGACGCGGGCCATCTGCGCGGGTGCAGGCTGGTGGCCGAACGGGATGGAGAAACGGCCGGCTGGGCGGCGCTCATGCCGGTATCCACCCGCGCCTGTTTCCGCGGGGTGGCCGAGGTGAGCGTCTACGTCGCCGCTGCGGCCCGCGGCGCCGGAGTGGGGCGCGGGTTACTGGAGGCGCTGATTGCGGCATCGGAGGCGGCCGGCCTCTGGACCCTCTGGTCGTCGATCCACACCGACAATCAGGCCAGCGTCACGTTGCACGAGCGGTGCGGCTTCCGGATGATCGGACGGCGAGAGCGGATCGCGCAGCGGGACGGCGTCTGGGCCGACACGTTCAACATGGAGCGCCGGAGCCGGGTGGTCGGCGTCTAGCCGTGCTGCTGCGTGGCGAAGATCTTGAGCTCCGAGCTGTGTCCCGGGTTCACCTTCCGTTTGGGATCGATCCAGTGCACCGCGTTGTTGACCGCCGTGCAGGCCTCGGCCACCCCGGTGGCGATCAGCTTGAGCTTGCCCTCGTAGGATGAGATGTCCCCGGCGGCGTAGATGCCCGGTACGCTGGTCCGCATCACCCGGTCGACCCGGATATCGGCCTTTTCGGTATCGAGCCCCCACTGCTTGATGGCCCCCAGGTCGGAGTGAAAGCCAAGCTGGGGGACCACGGCGTCGAACAGGAGGACCTCCTCGGCGCCCGTCTTGTTGTTGAGGATGAGCACCCGCTCGACCCGATCGCTCCCTTCGATCGCCTTCACTTCGGAAAAGGTGCGCACCTCGCATTTGCCCTGGCGCTGCATCCGCTCCACCTGGCGCACCGTGGCCGCGTGGGCGCGGAATCCGTCGCGGCGATGGATGAGCATGATCGACCGGGCCACACCCTCGAGGTTGACCACCCAGTCGAAGGCCGAGTCCCCTCCGCCGACGATGAGGACTCGCTGCCCGGCGAAGGCCTTCGGGTCGAGCACCTTGTACTCGAGCCCGCGCCCTTCCCATCCCTCGACGCCCTCGGCCGGAAGGCGGCGCGCCTCGAATGCGCCGATCCCCGCGGCGATCAGGATGGTCCGGGTGGGATAGGCGGCCTTGCTGGTCTCGAGCACGAAGTGCCCGATACCGCCGTCCTCGACGCGACTCAGCCCGGTGACGATCTCGTCGAGCCGCACCTCGCACCCGAACTGCAGTGCCTGTTCCGCCATGCCCTTGACCAGATCCTTGGCGAGCACCTGCCGGAATCCCGCGACATCGAAGATGAATTTCTCGGGGTACAGCGCCATGAGCTGACCGCCCAGCGCGGGCAGCGCGTCGATGATCCGGGAGGTGGCACCCCGCATGCCGGCGTAAAAGGCCCCGAAGAGACCGGTCGGGCCTCCGCCAATGATGGTGATGTCGGTGGTTTGCACAGGGGGAATATAAGACGGTGAGCAGTGAGCGGTGAGCAGTGAGCGGGACCTGCCTTCCCGGTAACCGCTCACCGCTTACCGCTCATCATCAGTATCTTTGGGCATGAAGATCTACACCCGTACCGGTGACGAGGGCGACACCGGTCTCTTTGGCGGGGGCCGGGTATCCAAGGCCGATCCTCGCGTTGCCGCCTACGGCGATGTGGACGAGCTCAACTCCGCGATCGGCGTGGCTCGCGCCGCGGAGCCCGCCGCGCTCTTCGACACCGAGCTCGAAGCCATCCAGCGCGATCTCTTTTCCATCGGCGGCCACCTCGCCACGCCCGATCCCGAGAAGGTGCGCGCCGCGCTGGCCAAGGCGGACCTCAGCCCGGCGCGGGTGGAACAGTTCGAGCGCGCGATGGACACCGCCGACACACTGTTGCCCCCGCTGCGCGCGTTCATCCTTCCCGCGGGAACTCCCAAGTCCACCGCGCTCCATCTGGCCCGGACCGTGTGCCGGCGCGCCGAGCGCAGTGTCGTGGCCCTCGCGAGCAACCAGGACGTTCCTGAATTGTTCCTGGTCTACCTCAACCGTCTCTCCGACTATTTGTTTACCCTCGCCCGACTCGCCAATCAGGACGCCGGGCGCGGCGATGTGACGTGGTAGGCCCGGCGCCCGTGGTGCAGGTAACCCACGGGACCGGGAGTTACCCGGTCCACGTCGAGCCCGGGCTCCTTCGCCGATTGCCCGGGTTGGCGGCGGAGCTTTTGCCCCGGCGACGCCTCGCAGTCATTACCGACCGAACCGTGGGACGTCTGGTGCCCCATGGACTCGAGGTGCCGACGCTGGTGGTGGCGCCCGGGGAGGCCTCCAAGTCGCGGGCGCGGTGGGGCGGGCTTACCGATCGACTGCTCGACCTTGGGTTCGGGCGGGACAGCGCCATCGTGGCCGTGGGCGGCGGGGTGGTCGGTGATCTGGCCGGATTCGTGGCGGCCACGTACCTCCGCGGCATACCCTGGCTCTCGGTACCGACCTCGCTCGTGGCCATGGTGGACGCGTCGGTGGGCGGCAAGACCGGCGTCAATTCCCGCCACGGAAAGAACCTGGTCGGCGCGTTCCATCCGCCGGTCGCGGTGCTCGCCGACCCCGCGGTGCTCGGCAGTCTGCATCCGGCCCACCTCGGCGCCGGCATGGTCGAGGCGCTCAAGCACGGACTCGTCGCGGACCAGGGCTACTTCGCCTGGATTGAGACCCAGTCGGCGGCCTTGCTGCGCCGGGATCCGCAGGTGCTTGCCGAGCTGGTTTCCCGAAGCGTGGTCATCAAGGCGTCGGTGGTGAGCGGTGACGAGCGGGAGCAGGGGCGCCGCGCGATTCTCAATGCGGGGCACACCGTGGGACACGCGATCGAACGGGTGTCGAACTACGCTGTGCTCCACGGCGACGCGGTGGCGATGGGCCTGGTCGCCGAGGCGCTGCTGGCCCACCGGCTGGGATTGGCTGAGCGGGGCCTGGCGCCGACGATCCGCCTGGCGCTCGAGAGGCTGGGCCGACCCACCACGCTCGATCCCACCTGGCGCGACGACGCGCTGCTCGACGCGATGGCGATGGACAAGAAGGTCCGGGGCGAATCGTTGCGCTTCGCGCTGCCGGTTACCATCGGGACGATGGCGGGAGCCCACAGCAATTGGACGGTGCCCGTTTCACGCGATGTGGTTCAAATCGTCCTCTCGACGGCGCGTTCCTCGGCGACCGTCTACTGAAGTTATCCACGCGTGTCCACACACCAGTACACTGTAACTAGTTGTTTCATAATTGTTTAGACAATGTTTTCAACATTCTCGCCAAGTCATAACTCGTGGACAAAGTGGAGGAACTCTGCAACTGATTGAAGAGACTAACTTTGTGATGTGGACACTGTCAAACTCTTGACCGTCAAAAAATTGTTCCTACATTGACTCCCGTAGGTCGTAAGTCCCCCACCAAATATCGACCCGCAAATCCGCGGGTGACTTCGCAGAGAGTGCGCAACCGCGGCATCGACCCCGTCAGAGGTGGCATGTCCCCTGTCCGTTCTCGAACGACCCCTCGTGCTGCCCCTCGTGCTACTCCTCGCGCCCTGAGCAAGGCTGCTCCCAACAACGCCTTCGACCAATACCTGCTCGACATTCGAAAGCTCCCGATGATCGCGGATCCCAAGGAGGAGATCCGGCTCGCCAAGCGCGCCCGCAAGGGCGACCAGGCGTCGATCGACCGGCTCGTAACCGCGAACCTCCGCTTCGTCATCTCGTATGTGAAGCGGTTCCAGGGACACGGCCTCGACCTCTCCGAGCTGGTGGCGATCGGCAACGAGGGACTGCTCAAGGCGGTCCGCAAGTTCGATCCGGTGCACGGGGTCAAGTTCATCAGCTACGCCGTCTGGTGGGTTCGCCAGTGCGTGCTCAAGGCGCTGGCGGAGCAGACCCGCACCGTGCGGATCCCGCTCAACCAGAACGCGGCGCTGATCAAGATGGCCAAGATCGAGAGCCTGCTCTCCCAGGAGCTGGGCCGCTCGCCGACCGACGCGGAAACCGCGCAGGTCCTCGACGCGTCGGTGGAGACCATCCGCCAGGCCCGTCTGGTCACGACCGTCGAAGTGTCGCTCGACGCGTCGGTGGAGCGGCACGACTCGGGCTCCGCCACCTTCGGCGAGCGGGTGGCCGGCACCGGCACCGGGGACATCGAGGACCTGGTGGATACGGGGCTGCGGAAGGAGTTTCTCTCGGCCCTTTTCAGCCGCTATCTGACCCCGCGCGAGCAACGCATCCTGGCGCTGTACTACGGCCTCGAGGAGGGCAGCGAGGCGCTGACGCTCGAGGGGATCGGCGCGATGCTGGGGGTCACCCGGGAGCGGGTCCGGCAGATCCGGGAGCGGGCGTTCGAAAAGCTTCGCAATGCGCCCGAGGTCAAGCACCTGCGGAGCTTCCCGATGGAGGCGGCGTAGCAATCGGAGTGACGAGTGACCGGTGACCGGTGACCGGTAACGGCAACCGGCCCGGTCACGGCTGTCCCCTGCTCCCCTGAAGCCCTGATCCCCCGTTAGACTCCACGCATGCCCCACCCGCTCCCCCTCTTCCCCCTCAAAGTCGTCCTCTTTCCCGGCGCGCTCCTCCCGCTCCACATCTTCGAGCCCCGCTACCGGCGCCTGCTGGCCGATGTGTCCGAGCATGAGCGGCGCTTCGGCATCCTCCCGCCCGGCGAAGAGGGCGGGCTGCCGCGACCGGGAGCGATCGGCTGCACCGCGCTGGTGCGCGGCGTGCAGGCGCTGCCGGATGGGTGCTCCAACATCGTGGTGAGCGGTGAGGAACGCTTCCGGCTGCTCGAGCCCGTCGTCGCCAACGGATCACCCTATCCCCGGGGACTGGTCGAGCCGGTCGCGGACATCGCCGAGGTGCAGGTTCCCAGCGACGTCGAGGTCATCCGGCTGCGCGCCCTGGCCGAGCGCTACGCGGCGGCCCTCGAATCCCGCACCGATCAATTCCTGGAGCTGCAGTTTTCCCGGGAGGTCACGGCGCTCTCCTTCGAGGCCGCGGGGCTGCTCGAATGGCCCTTCGAGGATCGCCAGCGGGTGCTGGAGTCCCGCTCGGTGCGGGAGCGCGTCACCCTGCTGCTGCACGCGCTCCCCGCGCTGGTGCAGGCCGCCGAGCAGCGTGCCCGGGTCCACGTCCGGGCCAGGCAGAACGGCCACGGAGCGCTCCGCTGACCGACCGGCTGATCGAGCGCCTGTCCGCGATCACCGGCCCACGCTGGGTACGGTCCCGTCCGGCGGAGCTCCGCACCTTCGAGTCGGACGGCCTGCCCACCCAGACCTCGACTCCTCGCCTCGTGGTGCTGCCGGCTACCCGGGAGGAGTGTGTCGCCGTGATCCGGGTGCTTGCCGCCGAGGGACTTCCCTGGGTGGCACGAGGCGCCGGCACCGGATTGTCCGGGGGCGCGCTCGCGGAAGCCGATAGCATCCTGGTCGTGCTGACCCGGATGAACCGGATCGTCTCGGTGCACCCGGCGCGGCGGCGTGCGGTGGTGGAGCCCGGCGTGGTGAACGCCCGCCTCTCGGAGGCGGTGCTTCCGTTCGGCCTGCACTACGCGCCCGATCCTTCCAGCCAGAGCGCGTGCACCCTCGGCGGCAACGTGGCCGAGAACGCGGGAGGCCCGCACTGCCTGAAGTACGGGGTCACGACCAACCATGTCGTGGAGCTGGAGGTGCTGCTCCCCGATGGCTCCATCGCCCGGCTGGGAAGCCCCCACGGCGAAGGATGGGGTCCCGACCTGGTGGGTCTCTTCGTGGGCAGCGAAGGCATGTTCGGCATTGCGCTCACGATCACCCTCCGGCTCACGCCGCTGCCCGCCGAAATCCGCACGCTCCTGGCCGATTTCGAAACGGTGCGCGCCGCGAGTGAGGCGGTGAGCGCAATCATCGCTGCCGGAATCGTTCCTGCGGCGCTGGAGATGATGGATCAGGCGTGCATCGTGGCGGTGGAGTCTTCGATCTACGCCGCGGGTTACCCGGTGGACGCGGGCGCGGTCCTGCTGGTGGAGCTGGACGGCGGTGCCGCGGCGGTCGGGGCCGAAAGCATCGCGGTCCAGGCGCTGCTCATGGCCTCCGGCGCGCGGAGCATCCGTGCCGCCTCCACACCCGACGACCGGGCCCGGCTCTGGCAGGGACGCAAGAAGGCGTTCGGCGCGATGGGCCGCATCGCTCCCGACCTGGTGGTGCAGGACGCGGTGGTCCCCCGCTCCGCCCTCCCCGACGTGCTGGAGCAGATTCTGGCAATCGGGAGAAGCCATCGGCTGACGCTCGCGAACGTGTTCCACGCGGGTGACGGCAACCTGCATCCCAATATCTGCTACGACTCGCGCGATCCCGATCTGACCCGACGGGTGCACCAGGCCGCCCGGGAGATCATGGCGGTGTGCGTCGCGGCGGGCGGTTCGATTACCGGGGAGCACGGGGTCGGCTCCGACAAACTGGACTACATGCCCATGATCTTCGACGCCGACAGCCTGGCCGCGATGTGCGCGGTCCGCCGGGTCTTCGATCCGTCACAACGCGCCAACCCGGGCAAGGTGATTCCCCTGCACCATTGCAACGAGTGGCGGCGCGGCCCGCTCGCCGCCGCGCGATCCGGCGGAAGTCCGCGATGAGCGAGGCCATCCTGATGCGGCTGCGCCATGCGCTGGGTGAGGCGGCGGTGGAGCAGGACCGGGAGGGCCGCCCCCGCGCGATCCCGGACTCCGCCGAGGCAGTGGCGCAGGTGTGCGGCCTGGCGCACGAGCAGGGCTGGCGGGTGCGCATTGAAGGACACGGCACCTGGATGCCCACCGACGCCCCGGCCGACCTGGCGCTCTCCACCCGGGGGCTTTCCCGCGTGGTGGACGTGGCGCCGGCGGACCGGGTGGCCACGGTCGAGGCCGGGGTGTCGATCGGTGTGCTCCAGCGCGAGCTCACGGCGCAAGGCGCCTGGCTGGCGCTCGACCCTCCCGGCCGCCCCGAGCGATCGATCGGCTCGATCGTGGCCACCGGCACCGCCGGTCCGCTGCGCCACGGCTTCGGCCCGATGCGCGATCATATCCTCGGCGGCACCATCGTGACCGGCGACGGCCGCACCATCAAGGCCGGCGGGCACGTGGTCAAGAATGTGGCCGGGTACGATCTCACCAAGCTCCAGGTCGGCGGGTTCGGCGCGTTCGGCGTGGTGACCCAGCTGCATCTCCGGCTCCGGGCGACTCCCGCCGCGAGCGCCACGCTGGTCGCCCGCGGGGAACGCGACGTGCTCACCCATGCGGCTCGCGCCCTGGTCGACCAGCGCCTCGCTCCGTCGGCAATGGAACTCTTCTCGCCCGCGCTCGCCGGCGAAGCGGAATGGGTGCTGGCGGTCGCCTTCTCGGGAACCGACGCGGGCGTCGCCGACGACATCGCGCAGGTGTACCTCGACGCGCCGGCCTCGTGGACCAGGCTGCCCCCGGACCGCGCCACCGCATTCTGGAACGCGACCGCGCGCGCCGCGCTGAGCGGCGAGATCAGCTTCCGGCTCGGCGTCTTCGCCGACGGGCAGGACGAGATCATCGACCTGCTGGCCGAGCATCTCGACACCGGCCTGGTCTCCGCGGGACCGGGCGGGGGATCCCTGCGCTGGAGCGGTGACGCCGTGGTCGAGAAGCTCCGCATCCTTCGCCACCTCGCCGCGGAACGGGAAATCCCGCTCACCCTGGAGCGGGCCCCGTGGCCGGTGCGCCACGCGTTCGGCCACTACGGCGCCTACCGCGAGGGTGTCGGCGCGCTGGTGTCGAAGCTCCGAAGCACGTTCGACCCGGACCCGACTTTTGCGGTGGCGCTCGAAGGCGCGAAGCATGGGTAGAGGCGGATTCGAGGCGCTGGACCCCTGCGTGCATTGCGGCTTCTGCCTGCCCGCCTGCCCGACCTACCTGGCCACCGGCGACGAAAGCGATTCTCCCCGCGGACGCATTCTCCTGATGCGGGCCCTCGAGCAGGGAGCGCTGTCGCCGACGGACCCCGCGGTTCGCGAGCATATCGACGCCTGTCTGGGCTGCCGCGGGTGCGAGCCGGTCTGCCCCGCCGGCGTGGGGTATGGGCGGGGTCTCGAGGCCGCGCGAGAACAGCTGGTGCGCGCCAACGGGCTGTCGGTGGGCGCCCGCGCGGTACTCGGCATTTTCCGCCGAGCGGCGTGGTGGCGGCCACTGCTCACGATGGCGCGGTGGATGCGAAGCACCGGGCTCCCGGGCGTACTTGCAGGGGGGGGCCGGGTGGGGTTTGCGATGGGAATGCTGGATGCGAGCAGGGCGGGGACGGCAAGTCGGTATGGCGGTAGGTCGGCAGGCGATCCTGCTACCGACTTACCCCCCTACCGACCTACCGACGGTTCCGTCCGCACCGTCGCCCTCTTCACCGGCTGCGTCATGGACACCCTCTTCCGCCACATCCACGAGGCCACCCGGCGCACGCTCGAGGTCAATGGCTATCGAGTGGTGGAGGTGCCGGGGCAGCACTGCTGCGGCGCGCTGCACGACCACGCCGGCCAGCGGGACACGGCGCGGGAGCTGGTGGCCCGGAACGTCGCGGCGTTCGCGGGGCGCGCGGACTACATCGTGGTGAACAGCGCGGGCTGCGGCGCCCTGCTCAAGGATGCCGCGCACTTCGATTCCTCGGCAGCCGGCTCCACGATGGCCCACCGCGTCAAAGACGTGACCGAGCTGCTGGCCATGGCGGGGCCCCGCCCCGGCGCTCCGCTCCCGATGGACGTAGCCTACGACGCACCGTGCCACCTCGAACACGCCCAGGGAATCACCCACGCGCCGCTCCAGATGCTGGCCGCGGTTCCGGAGCTTCGGGTGCGGCGGCTTCCCGGATCCGACAAGTGCTGCGGAAGCGCCGGCATCTTCAGCCTGCTCAACCCCGTCATGGC
>JANNGX010000057.1:0-13336 GCA_031404115.1 Gemmatimonadales bacterium
CGCCCGGGTGGCTGACGCGGTATTCGCCTCCTGTGCGCTGCCGGGCATCCTGCCGCCCCGCGCCATTCTGGGCCGCTATTGCATCGACGGCGCGGTGCTCGAAAATCTACCGGTTCGGGCCGCCCTCGCCGTCTCGCGCGCGCCCATCATCGCGGTGGATGTGGGGGGTACGCGGGTGGAGCGCAAGGGAGTGGAGCGCAAGGGATTCGTGGCCACCTACAGCCGGGGTCTCGAGATCGTGATGCAGACGCTGGCGGCCGAGCACCTGAAGGACTGGTCCGAGCCGCCCGTGGTGCTGGTGCGCCCGAGGGTGGAGCGGGTGTCCATGTTTGCCTTCAACCGCACCCCCTTCCTTCTCGAGGAGGGCTATCGGGCGATGAATGAGGCGCTCGACTGCCTGCCTCACGGCCTCGAGGAGCTGCCCTCCGGCATCCATCCCCAGCGGGAGGTGCGGGTGTCGGTGGATCGCTCGCTCTGCGTCGGCTGCGGGGCCTGCGTGGCGCGGGCCCCGGAAATTTTTCAGATGGGATTCGACGGGCTGGCGGTGGCCGGAGAGGAAAAGCAGTGGTGGTCTCCGCTGGGGGACTACCTGCTCACCGCCTGCCCTACCCACGCGATCAAGGCCGAGCAGACCTGGCCGTAGCGCTGATGGCGCGCAGATCGGCCACCACCCGGGGCCAGTTGTAGAAGGACTCGACGGCGCGGCGCCCGGCCGCACCCAGCGACTGGGCGCGCGCCGGGTCCGCCAGCAGCAGCTGGATCGTGGCCGCCACGCTTGCAGCGTCCTCCGGATCGACCAGCAGTCCGGTTTCACCCTCCCGCACGGCATCGGGCATTCCCCCGCTCCGGCCCGCCACCACGGGTTTGCCGCTGGCCGACGCCTCGAGGAGCGCGATGCCGAAGCCCTCGACGTCGCGCGCGGTCAGCCGCGATACCCCGACGTAGACCTCGGCCAGCGCGTAGGCCAGCGGGAGATCGGCATCGCTGACGTCGGCCAGGAAGTGCACCCGGTCGCCCACGCCATGTTCGCGGGCCAGCGACTCGAGCGCCGGCCGGTAGGCACCCTGGCCGACGATCGCATAGCGGAGATCGGGGCAGGCGGGCGCGAGTCGTGCCAGCGCCTTGATCGTCGTATCGATGCCCTTGTGCGGCACCAGCCGCGCCACCGTCAGCAGCCACCGTCCCGGGGGCAGGCCATAGCGCTCCACCAGCGGCGCCGGCTCGAGTCCCGGCCGGAACAGCTCCGGATCGGTGCCCAAGGGAACCACCCGGACCCTCCCGGTACGCTCGGGCAGGCCCAGTTCCCGGAGGACATCGCACGCCAGGTCGTGGGTAAACCGGCTGATGGCGACCAGCACCTCGGCGGAGCCGAGCAGGCTTTTCGCGGCCAGGCGCTTGAAGCGGGAGTCCTGATAATTGTGCCGGAGGGCGAGAAGGTCGCCGCCGTACACCATGACGCCATAGGGAATCCCGCTCCGGTCGTGGGCCCACTTGGCGGGATAGGCGGCGGGCCGGACGTTGCCGCACCAGATGAACGGCACCGCGTGCTCGGCGGTGAGCGCGGTCACCCGCCGGCTCCAGAGTACCAGGCCCCGCAGCGTCCTGAGGCGGGAGGACGGCACCACGAGGCGGTCGATCCTGTTGGGAAAGCGGACATCGGACGCCGCGGCATCGGGAAGAGACCCGGTGGAGACGATCAGTCTGCCGGGCGGGTATCCCAGCGCCAGCTCCGCCATCCATCGCGCGATCCCGCCGCCCATCGGTGGGAAGTCGAAGGTGAGGAGGAGATCGGGACCCGCGCTCACCGCCTCGTCTCCAGCAGCCGCGTGAGGCCGGGGAGAAACCGCGCGGCGCAGGCCTCGATCGTCAGGCTCCCGAGCACGGCCGGCTGGGAGCCGGACGAGGACTGGCGGGCCCCCGGCATGAGCGCTTCGGTCAGCGCGGCGGCCAGCTCCTTGTCGTTTTCGGGCGGGAAAAAATGCACCGCCTCACTCAGGAACTCTCGGTGGGGAGGGATGTCGGAGGCAACGACCGGCAGGCCCATTGCCAAACCTTCCATCGGAGTGAGCCCAAACCCCTCGAAGCGGCTGGGGCAGACCACAACGGTCGCGGCGCGGTACGCCGCGACGACGTCGTCGTCCGAGGCCCACGTGTCGGTCAGGTGGAGCGTCACCCCGAGTTCCCGGGCGAGTGTGCGCAGCGCCGCCGCCTCCGGCCCCTGACCGATAAAGGTGACCTCGGGCCGGGGATCGAGCCGCGCCGCGGCACGGAGAATCACCGCATGGTTCTTGTGTGGCACGAGCCGCGAAACCGAGAGCAGGGAAACGAAGGACCGGGTTCCCGGCGACCGGTGGCTGGTGACATCGCGGAACCGGCCGGAGTCGTAGCAGAACGGCACCCGTTCCGCCGTCACACGACAGCGCGACTGCACGTCCCGCACCGTGTGCTCGGACGGGCACCACACCTCATCCGCCCGCCGGGCGACGAAACGGAGGCGGCTGTAGTAACCCGCGCGCTCCGGGTAGCGGTCCCCCGGCCGCGGAATCCGCCGGATACGCCCCCCCAGCAGGAACACGTAGTCGGGATGCCCCCGGCCCAGTCGCCAGGGGGGAAGATCCCAGAGGTAGAAGACCAGCGGGCAGCGGTGCCGCTCGGCGTATTCAAATGCCTCGACGGCACACTGCCCGTCGGCGGCAACGGCGACTCGGGCCGGCGCGTCGTGGTTCAGGGTGATCGTGAGTCCGGATTCCCGAAGCGTGGGCACCGGAAGGGCGCAGTACCGGTTGGGCGCAAACCAGCGAATGTCATCCACACTACACCAGCGTGTAGTTGCGGAACTCGAACAGCCGGATGCCGGTGAGGCGTTCCACCAGGTCGGAGGCGTAGAACCGCAGGTGCTCCTTGTCGAAGAACGGCGGTGTCACCACGCGACCGGGGTCCACGGCGCGGGCGGCGACCCAATCCCGGGCGACGAGCGGGTGGCTGCCGCGAAAGGCGCGAAGCCCCGGGAACCACCGCAGCAGCGCCGCCTGGTCACTGGGAGGAACCCCAGCGGCCGGGGTAAAGGCTCCGGTCGATTTCGCCGCGGGCCCGGAGCGCCGCCGCTGAGCGAAGCCACCCATAATGGAACATCTCGACGTCGGCCAGCCGGGCGCGGACCTTTCGATGCTCCGGACCGACCCGGAACCCCTGCGCATCGCGGTAGGGTGCAATGCCGAGCGCCGGATCGAGCCGCACCACCCGCACTTCGCGGCGGTACCAGCGACGGTTTATCGCCTCGGTCCCGGGGTCGCCGAAGATGTGATGATACCGCACCACCAGGCCCTCGACCCGCGGGTCGGCGGCGGCGGATTCGATCGCGTCGACCAGGCGCCGCGCCCCGGATTCGTGCAGCACCTCGTCGGCCTGGATGCACACTCCCCACGGATGGCTGCACGCCCGCATCGCACGGAGCGTCTCCTCGCGGAGCACCGACTCGCCCCGGCTGAAATCCCACTCGGTTTCCAGAATCCGGACCTTCGGGTCGGCGATGGCCCGGACGAGGTCCAGGGTGCGGTCGTCGGAGCGCCCGACGTTCACCACCATCTCGTCCACGATCGGCAGCACCGAGCGGATGCTTGCCTCGACCGGAAAATCCAGTTTCTCGGCATTCCGGACGATGGTGAATCCGGACCGCTTCATCGGAGCGACACGGTGAGCAACTCCTCGAGGCGGTGGCGCCAGGTGTGCTCCCGCAGCGCGCGCGCCCGGGCCCGTTCCGCAATGGCCATCCGTTCGGTCGGGGCCGCCAGCAGTTCGACCGCCCGGGCCCGAAGCTCCGCGGCGCTCCGGAACAGCACGATCTCCGAGCCTTCCGCGAAATTCCTCCCGATGTCCGCCTTGGCATCGCAGAGCTGGACGGTCCCGATGCCGGCCAGCTCGAATACCCGACGGTTGGCGCCGGTGCCGTAGCGTCCTGCTCCGGCCGGCTCGCCGAAGAACTGATGAATGTTGAGTGCGAGATCGGCGTTCGAGAAGAGTCGCACGAAGTCGGGTCCATACGCCGGCCCCTCGGGCCAGCCGGGCCCGCGTACAGTCAGGCCCAGGTCGGTCACCGTTTCGAGCGCCCTGGCCCGGTACGGCTCGCTGGTCCCCACGAACGCAATCGTTGCGCGCGGCATACCCGGAGCCGGCAGGGGGCGATGGTAGTGGGGGTCGAATCCTTCCGCGAGATAGTCCGCGCGGCGGCCCAGGTCGCGATGCCGTGCCACCATCGAGGTATCGAAGATGAAGCAGCGGTCGTAGGCGCGACCGATCCGGAGCGACAGGTCGAGGAGGTGGGGGCTGTCGGGGAACCAGTTGACCCAGGGGGCCCGGCTCCCGGGTCGGAGCCGGTCGATCACCTCGGGCGGGAGCCTGGCGCCCTTGAACACCACCACCAGGTCCGGCCGGTGTCGCTTCACCGCCGATTCGAGACGGCGGGGCAACGACCGCTGGAGCAGGGCGTTCAAACCGCGAGTCCGCTCTTCGATCCAGGCCACCTCGCACCCCATGGCCCGGAGCGTGTCGCGTATCGCGATGCCGGTGCGATGATAGCGGAGATTGAACTTCGCGACGAGCAGGAGGCGGACGCCGGAGTAGACGGGCGGCACCCGCGAAAGGTAAACCCGTGGTACTTTGTCCGCCGATGCGCGTTGCTCTCCTTTATCATGGCCGGCTACCGGCCGAGCGCTACGGCGGCACCGAGCGCGTGGTGGTCTGGCTCGCGCGCGGGCTGGCCGAGCTCGGCCATGAGGTGGTGCTGCTGGCGGGGCCCGGCTCCCGGGTGCCGGAGGCCCGCCTGATAGCGGTGGACCCCGCGACGGCGGAACATGCGGCCTTCGATCCGCGGCCCCTGCTCCCTCCCGGCGTCGACGTGCTCCACGCCCATCGTCCCATCGCCGTCCCCGGTGTTCCGACCCTCTGGACGCTCCATGGCACCGCCAATCGTGCGGACTATCCCCCGAATATGGTTGCCCTGAGCCAGGATCACGCCGAGCGGAGCGGGGCCGGGGCGTATGTCTATAACGGCCTCGACCCGGCCGACTATCGCTTCCGGGCCGTCAAGGACGACTTCGACCTCTTCCTCGGCAGACATCACACCGCCAAGGGCATGCACTGGGCGATCGAGGGCGCCCGGCGGACCCGGCGACGCCTGGTGGTAGCCGGGACGTGGCGGACGCTGCTTCGGCCCGGCGTGCGCACCGCGGGAAGGGTCGGCGGAGAGCGAAAGCGGGAGCTGCTCGCCGGCGCGGCCTGTCTGTGGATGCCGGCGCGCTGGGACGAGCCCTTCGGGCTCACGCTGATCGAGGCGATGGTGAGCGGAACGCCGGTGCTCGGCACCCGACGCGGAGCACTACCGGAAATCGTCGCGCCGGACACCGGCTTGCTGGGTACGACGCTGGAAGAACTGGTGGCCCTTCGTCCCGGCATCGCACGACTGGATTCGGAGGCCTGCCGAGCGAGGGTCCTCGCGATGTTCACCCACCGAACGATGGCGGAAGCGTACCTGGAGCTGTATCGGCGAGTCGGCTTGGGAGTGAGGATATAGGATTCAGGATTCAGGATTCAGGATTCAGGATACAGGGTTCAGGGTACAGGATTCAGGATTCAGGATTCAGGATTCAGGATTCCGGGTTCCGGGTTCCGGGTTCCGGGTTCCGGGTTCCAGGATTCTGGGTTTGAGGGTGCACGGTACTCCCGAGCGCCTCTCGAAGTTTTGTGAGCATTTTGCCGGTTTCCGTTCCGAGCCCCAGCGCGTTTGCCTGTTGTTCCAGGCAAACGTATTCGAGCCCCGCGGCCACCTCCCAGTATGTTTCCAGTTCTCTGAGGGATCCGTTGGCAATCGACAGGAAGCGGATATAGTCCCTGGTTGCGCGCCGGGCGTGCCCTTCCGCGATGTTGGCTGCGATGGATACCGACGCGCGCCGCATCTGGGCCGTCAGTCCATACATTTCCCGCGGGGGGAAACTCGCGGTGAGTCGATACGTTTCCCGGACCAACTCCATTGCCCTCTGCCACACGACGAGGTCGCGATGACATCGGACCTTCGACTTGGTGAGTGCCATTCCCCATTCTAGGGCACTCTTCGCAACACCTGGGTCTCCAATTCACGCCTGCATCGCCAATCTGCGGCGTCGCATCTCTCGGAACTCTGAATCCTGAATCCTGAATCCTAAATCCTGAATCCTACTCCGTCACCGCGTCCAGAATGATCTTGAGCCGGTGCATGTAGGTGTGCCGGGTCAGTACCTCGCGCCGGGCGCTCACACCGGTCAGCTCCGCCGACGGCAGATCCTGGAGCGCGGCCGCGACGGTCGACCGGAGCCCGTCGGCGTCGTGGAAGACCATCAGGTCGCGCCCCGGTTTGAAATGCCGGGTCAGATCCCCGCGGTAATCCACCACCTGCGGCACCCCGATCGCCGCTACCTCGAAGGTCCGCTGGTTCACGCACGCCTCGCCGTCGCCGTTGCCGCCGGCGGTGTGGTGGATGTTCACCGCCACCGACGCCCCGCCGTACGCGCGCACGTAGTCCTCGGTGCTCGGCGCCTCCCCCCGGCAATAGTCCCGCAGGGAGGTGCGCCGCCACCCCGGACCCCAGAGCGCCAACCCGTACTCAACCAGTCCGGTCAGCAGCGTCTCCCGCCGGGCGGTGGCCGAGCCGGCAAACACCACGTTGGCCCGGTATTGATCCCTGGACCGAAGCGGCCGGTACACCGACGGGTCCGCGGCAGGCGGCACGACCTCGATGGGCCGGCGCAGCGCCGATTCGAGCCGGGTCGCCACGTCGGAACCGGAGACGAATACCGTGTCGTACGACGGCGCGAGACGGACCACCACGTCCGCGGTGCGCATGTCGTCGGGAAACCAGTTGACCCACGGGATTCCGGTGTCACGCCGGAGCAGTTCCACCGTGGCCGGTTCGAGCTCGTGTCCCCCGATTACCAGGACCAGTCGCGCGTGGGCCGCTTCCACCGCCTTGCGGAGCCGGGAGCGCAGGTCGCTCCCGGTCAGCCGGCCGATCAGGCCGGGACGCTTGAGCAGATCGAAGGCGTCCACCTTGCAGCCGAGTCGCTCCAGCGCCCGGCAGCGCTGGGCCGCGTGAGCGTGCAGTCCATCGTCGAACGCCGCGACGACGAGTACCGTGGGCGGCGTCACGCCATCACCTCCGCGCCACGGAACTGGAGGTCATAGAGCCGGCGATAGAGCCCGTTTTCGGCCACCAGCGACGCGTGGCTGCCACGCTCCACCAGCCGACCGCCGTCGAGCACGAGAATTTCATCGGCGTCGAGGACGGTGGTGAGCCGGTGGGCGACCACCAGCACGGTCCGGTCCTGCATCAGTCGCTCGATGGCGCTCTGCACCAGGCGTTCCGACTCGGTGTCCAGCGCGCTGGTGGCCTCGTCGAGAAGCAGAATCGGCGGGTCTCGCAGCAGCGCGCGAGCGATCGCGACCCGCTGGCGCTGGCCGCCCGAGAGCCGGGTGCCTCGCTCCCCGAGCAGCGTCTCGTATCCCTGGGGCAATTGCCCGATGAATTCGTGGGCGTTCGCGGCGCGGGCCGCCGCTTCCACCGATTCGGCGCTGGCCCCGGGGCGGTCGTAGGCGATGTTGGCGCGCACCGTGTCGTTGAGCAGCACCGTGTCCTGGCTCACCACGCCCAGTTGCGACCGCAGCGACGCCCGCTGCAGGGCCGGGAGGGCGACGCCATCGAGCCGCACTTCCCCCGAGCTCGGGTCGTGGAACCGCGGGAGCAGCTCGAGGAGCGTGGTCTTGCCTGCGCCGGAATGCCCGACGATCGCGGTGACGTTACCCTTGGGCACCGTGAACGACACCTCCCGGAGAATCGGGTTGCCCGGCTCGTACGCGAAGCTCACCCGGTCGAAGGTGATCTCACGCTCGAACTTCGCGGGCCGCGCATCGGGCGCGTCCACCTCCGCCGGTGGCTCATCCAGGATTCCGAACACCCGCTCGGCGCTGGTGATCGCGATGGCCCAGGCGGCCGGGAACTGCGCAATGGATTTGATCGGCGACATGATCTTGAGCGCCGCCACCAGGAAGCCGATCGTGGCGCCGGCGCCGAGAGTGACCCCGCTGATTGCGGGATTGGCCGCGGACCAGATGATCAGGATCAGTAACAGGCCGCCGAATATCTCGCTCACCGGACTGGTCATCGAGGCATAGCGCTGGGTGCGCTGCACCCGCTTCCGGTACCGGCCGGCCTGGTCGGCGAAGAAACGCGCCTCGACGTCCTCGCCGCCATAGGCCCGGATCAGTTTCATGGCGCCAAGTCGCTCGGTGACGGTGGCCGTGAGCTCGGCTTGTTCCTCGTGCCAGAGCCTCGAGTGGCGCCGCAACCGGTTCAGGAGCGCCCGGATCCCCAGCACCAGGAGCGGGGCCGCCGCGAGGGTGATCAGGGTGAGCCGGGGCGAGATGAACGACATGATCGCGACGGTCGTGAGAATGACCACCGAATTCTGGAACAACGAGGCGAGTGACGCCGTCACCGCGAGCTTGGTGCGGTCCGTATCCACCATCACCCCCGAAATGAGCTGTCCCGCGCGGGTTCGCTGGAAGAAATTGAGGTCCAGCGTGAGCAGGTGGCGATACAGCCTGATCCGGAGGTCGCGAACCAGCCCTTCCTGGACCGCCACCGACATCTGGTTGGCCGCGTACTGCAACAGGTTCTTGACGACCAGCGCGGACATGAGCACCAGGACCAGCCGAGCCGCCACTTGACGGGAGGACAACCCGGCCACCAGCGGCCCCAGCACCCGGTCGGTGCCCTGCTCGAGCATCGTCCCCTGCCCCGCCAGCGCGCCCGCGGTGCCGAACAGCGCCTTGAGGAGGGGCACCAGAATCACGACGGTGACCCCGTCGAGCAGCGAGGCCAGCAGCGTGGCCGCCAGTCCCAGAAGGAAAAGTCCCCAATACGGTTGCGCCGAGCCGAAGAGCCGCCACGCCGTGCGATCCGCCATACCCAGAAGCTAACGCGCTGGCGACCCCATTTCACATGGCTACATTCCCGCCGTGCCGCCCGACGTCCTGATCGTCCGTTTCAGCGCCATTGGAGACATCCTCCTCATGACGCCGCTCCTCCGCGCGGTGCGCCGCCGCCATCCCGACGCGCGGATCACCGTGGTCACCAAAGCGGCTTTCGCGCCCCTCCTGGCCCACAATCCGCGCGTCACCGAGGTGATCGGCTGGGACGAGACCCAGCCGCTCGCGGCGCTGGGCCGTCAGCTCAAGGGACGCGGATTCAGTCACCGGATGGACCTGCACGGCAGCCTGCGAAGCCTGATGCTCCGCCGGCACGTGGGAGGCCGCTGGAGTACGTACCCCAAGCATCGGGTGGCGCGAGCCGTGTTGATCCGGACCAAGCGGGATATCTATGGCGACCGCCGGCCGGTGGCGGAACGCTACTTCGACGCGGCCCGCAGTCTCGACGTCGTCCCGGACGAGGGGTCGCTGGAGATGTTTCTGCCCCGCCCAACGCTCAAGGCCGCGGAGGAGTTTCTGGCCGCGCGCGGCATCGGTGCCACCCGCCAGCTCATTGCCGTGGCACCGGGCGCCGCGCACTTCACCAAGCGGTGGCCCCTTCACCATTGGACCGCGCTGGTGCGCCGCCTGGTGGACAGCGGCAACGACGTGGTGGTGGTGGGCGGGCCGGACGATCGGGAGGTGGCGGCGGTGGTGTCCGAGGCCGGAGGCGAGCGAGCCGTGAGCGCCGCCGGCGAATTCGATCTCCCCGGCTCCGCAGCGCTGCTCAAGCGGGCCCGGGCCCTGGTATCGGGAGACACCGGGTTGATGCACCTGGCCACCGCCGTCGGCACGCCGGTCGTGGTGCTGTTCGGGCCGACCGTCCTGCCCTTCGGCTTTTTCCCCTATCGCGCCAAGGCAACGGTGCTGGAGCGGGATCTCTACTGCCGGCCCTGCTCGGCGCACGGCGGTCCCACCTGCCCGGAGGTGCATCACCGCTGCATGCAGGACACGACGCCCGAGGACATCCAGGACGCGCTCCGAAAGCTGCCGCGATGAGTCTGTTGAGCCCTCCCGGCGCCGCGCTGATCAAGCTCATGGGCGAAACGCCCCGGGGACCCCGCCGGGAAGGGGTCTTTGCGCTCTGGCTCGTCCTGCGCGTAGCGGAGGACCTGTTGCTGATCCCGCCGCAGGTCGACCGCGCGGTCAAGCGGCGGGTTGCGGCACTGGAGCGGCGGCTGTCGAGCTTGAGCCTGCCCGCGCCGCTGCGTCGTGCCCTGGTCGGGGCGCTGGCCGAGTTGAGCGAGCCGCGTCGCGAGAAGGCCGGCCCGGTGCTACAGCTCCTGGTGGCCCCGGCGCGCGAGGCCCTGGGCGGTGACGCCGCAGAGGTCCTGGGCCGGGCAGCGCGGAGCGCGGCGCAACGCGCCCGGGAGGAGAGCTGAGCGGTCGAATTGCCGGAACCCTCCCGCTGCCATTATTCACCCCCGGAACGACGACGGGAGGGTCGCGATGGCCGGCCACAGCAAATGGAAGCAGATCAAGCACAAAAAGGCCGCCACCGACAACAAGCGTTCGGCGGTGTGGGCCAAGCGCGTGCGGGATGTCATTGTGGCCGCCAAGGCCGGCGGCGGCGATCCGGGCGGCAATGCCCGGCTCCGAACCGCCATCGACGCCGCGAAAGCGGTCAACTGTCCCAACGACAATATCGAGCGTGCCATCAAGAAGGGCACCGGCGAGCTCGAGGGTGAGACGTACGAGGAAGTGGCCTACGAGGGGTATGGACCCGGGGGCGCGGCCATCATCATCGAGGCCACCACCGACAACCCCAATCGGACCGTGGCCGAGGTCCGCCACGCGTTCAGCCGCAACAACGGGAACCTTGGTGCCACCAATTCGGTGAACTGGATGTTCGCGCGAAAGGGCCAGGTGTACATCGATGCCGATCGGTATGCTGAAGATCAGGCACTCGAAGATGCGCTGGAATCCGGGGCCGAAGATTTCCTCCGCGACGGCGAGCAATACGTGGTGAGCACGCTGCCGGGCACCTTTCACGCGGTGCAGGACGCGCTCAAGGCCAAAAAATACGTCATCGAATCGGCCGAGCTGGCGATGGTGCCCCGGAACACGGTCAAGGTGGAGGGCGCCGACGCGTCGAAGCTGCTCAAGCTGATGGAGGCGCTGGAAGATCTGGACGACGTCTCGAAGGTGTTCTCGAACTTCGACATCGACGCCGCGACGCTCGCCGAGGCCGGGGCCTGATCGCCAGGCGCCGATGAAGGTGCTGGGCATCGACCCGGGCACCGCGACGGTCGGCTACGGCGTGGTGGAGCGACCCCGCGACACCGGGCGGGTGCTCCGGCTGGTCGAGTGCGGCATCATCAGGACCGGCGCTCGAGACTCGCTCTCCCGGCGGCTTCAGATCATCCACGAGGGGCTCACCGAGCTGCTCGAGCGGCACCGCCCCGATGTGCTGGCGGTCGAGGGCATCTTCTACGCCACCAACGTGCGCACCACCGTGGTCCTGGGCCACGCGCGGGGAGTGATCCTCCTCGCCGGGGCCGAGGCGGGTGTTGCCGTCACCGAGTACTCCCCGGCGCTGGTAAAGAAGACGGTGGTGGGACGTGGCGCGGCGCTCAAGCCTCAGGTGGGGTACATGGTCGCGAAGCTGCTGAAGCTCGAAGCGCCGCCCAGCCCGGCCGACGCCGCCGATGCGGTGGCCGTGGCGCTGACCCACTTCTTCACCGCGGCGCGCCCCGGAGCCGGACGATGATCGCCACCGTCACCGGCATCCTGGCCGATCGCCAGGGTGAGGCGGTGCTGATCCAGACCGACGGCGGCGTCGGCTACGAGGTATCGGTTCCCCTCGGCGTGTTCGAGCGGCTTCCCCCCCAGGGCGCCCGCTGCCAGCTCTATACGGAGCTGGTGATACGGGAAGACGCGTGGACACTCTACGGCTTCGATTCGGTCACTGAGCGAACCATCTTTCAGCGCCTGCTTGGCGCCACCGGTCTCGGGCCCCGGCTCGCGCTGGCCATCCTCTCCACCCTGGGGCCGGAGCGCGCGGTGCGCAGCATCCAGGGCAAAGACGTGGCGGCGCTCAGCACCGTGAACGGGATCGGAAAGAAGCGCGCCGAGAAGCTCATCGTGGAGTTGTCGGACCGCTTCAGCGATCTGGCCATCTCGGCGGCGCCGGGCCGAGGCCGGCCGGCCGACGAAGCGGCGAAGGCGCTCCTGGCCCTGGGCTATGCCCCCGCCACCGCCGATGAGGCGGTCCGCGCCGCGCTCGCAGAAGCCCGCACCGACGATGTGGCCGCGCTGGTCCGGCGGGCCTTGCAGCATCTCACTACCCCACGAGGAGGACGGGGATGATCGCCGTGTCCCGCAGCCCGCACGTCACCGCGGAGTGGCAATGCACCCGCTGTGGTTCCACCAACCGGAAATTCGTACCCGCGGGGACGACCAAGGTCAACGACAAGTGCGTCTCCTGCCATGCCAAGCATGGCCTCACCCCCGGGATGCGCCCGGTGCGCTGGAACGCGAGCGCGCTCTGAGCCGGATCGAGGTCACCACGCCCGCGGCGCTGCCCGATGAGGGCGGCGCCGAGGCGGCGCTGCGGCCGTCCCGGCTCGATGAGTTCGTGGGGCAGGCGCTGCTGAAGGCACAGCTTCAGATCGCCATCGACGCCGCCAAGGGCCGGGGTGACCCGCTGGATCACATCCTCTTCTTCGGGCCGCCCGGGCTCGGCAAGACGACGCTGGCGATCCTGCTCGCGAAGGAAATGGGCGTGCAGTTGCGCACCTCGTCCGGCCCGGTGCTCGAGAAGCCGGGTGACCTGGTCGGCCTGCTCACCGGTCTCGGCAAGGGCGACATCCTCTTCATCGACGAGATCCACCGGCTTCGCCCCCAGCTCGAGGAATTCCTCTATCCGGCCATGGAGGACTTCCGGGTCGACGTGCGGATCGCCGACGGACCCAACGCGCAGACCATTCCGATGAACGTCGAGCCGTTCACCCTGGTCGGAGCCACGACGCGGTTCGGTCAGCTCACCCCGCCGATGCGGGCCCGATTCGGCATCGTGGAGCGGCTCAGCTTCTATCCTCCCGCGGAGCTGGCGCGCATCGTCCACCGGTCGGCGGGGATCCTCAAGGTGGGCATCGAACCGGAGGGTGCGGTGGAGATCGCCCGCCGAAGCCGGGGCACGCCGCGCATCGCCAACCGGCTGCTCCGCCGGGTGCGGGACTACGCCCAGGTGAAGGCCGATGGCGTCATCACCGCGGCGGTCGCGGCCGATGCGCTGGCTCGGCTCAACGTCGATGAATTCGGGCTCGACGACATGGACGCG
>JANNGX010000058.1:0-2455 GCA_031404115.1 Gemmatimonadales bacterium
GAGAGGCTGGTCGCAATGAGAGCCTGCCGAATCTGATCCCAGAGCGTGGCGGCCAGGGCGCGTTCCGTGGTGGCCTTGCCGCAGGAACTCCTGGTCTGCACGATGAGCTCGGGCAGCACGATCCGGGGCGTCATCACCTCAAGCTCGACCGCCCGGGTCTCGCCGGCGGCCAGCTCAATGGGTGTCCGGGCACCAATCGAGTATCCGATCCGGCTCACCCGGAGGAAGTACTGGCCGGCCGCTGGGGCGCGCAGAGTCACCCGGCCTGCTTCGCTGGTGAGACCCTGGGCAATCACGCTGTCTCCCCAGAGAAGCCGGACGATGGCCCCCGCCACCGGCGGTCCCCCCGTGCCGTCCCGCACGACGACGGCAGCGGCCTGGGCGGCCAGCCGGGTGGCGGTCAGCCCGAGGCCGAGCAGCAGCCCGAAAACCAGCGCGCGATGGAAGCGGATCATCACAAGAAATGTACCCCGTGAATGCCGCACCGTTCCGTCGGTTCATCGGCGGGGCGCCTCCCTAGGACTACGGGCGCAAGGGGTCCCGAGTGTCGAGGATTGGCAGACCGCGCCCAGGGCGAGATATTCCTGCATGATCCGACGCCTCCTTCTAGTCCTCATCCTCGGCGCCGAGGCCGGCGCTCCCAGAGCCTCCGCCGCTCCCGACTTCCAGGCTCCTCCCGGAAGCGCCGAGCCATTCCTCACCGCCACACCGCGGGGCGGACTGCTAGCCACTTGGTTCGAGCCGCGCCAGGGCGAGCGCCGGGCGCTCCGGATTGCGGAGCGTTCCGGGGGTCGATGGAGTGCCCCGGTCACCGTGGCCGAGCGGGACGACTTCTTCGTCAACTGGGCCGATTTCCCAACCGCAATCGAGACGTCCGATGGCCGCTGGGTCGTCCACTGGCCCCAGAAGACGGCAGCCAAGAGTTACGCCTATCACATCCAGCTCGTGGTGTCGGCCGACCGGGGTAAGACCTGGAGCACGCCGGTCACCCCCCACACGGATCGTTCCCCCACCGAACACGGCTTCGTGGCGATGCTGGCCCGCCCCAAGGGCGGCGCCGACCTGGTATGGCTGGACGGAAGGCAGATGGCGGATTCTGTGCCTGGGCCGATGTCCATCGTTGCCGGAGCCATCGACCCGGCGGGTCGGGTCATTGGCGAAGCGATTCTTGACCGGCGTACGTGCGACTGCTGCCAGACGGCGCTGACCCGGACCAGCGAGGGCCTTCTCGTGGTCTACCGCGACCGGAGCGACCAGGAAATCCGGGACATCTCAGCAGTGCGACAAGTCAACGGCCGCTGGACCTCCCCGGTGCGGGTGGCCGCCGACGGCTGGCTCTATAAGGCCTGTCCGGTGAATGGCCCCTCGGTGGCGGCCATCGGCCGAGGCGCGGCGGTGGCGTGGTTCACCGGAGCGGATGGCACACCGCGGGTCAAGCTCGCTCGCTCGAGTGACGCGGGGGCCTCCTTCGGGGCGCCTATGCAGGTGGACGACGGGAACCCGCTCGGCCGCGCCGACATCAAGCTGCTTTCCGACGGATCGGCGCTGGTGTCCTGGCTCGAAATCGTGGGCGACCAAGCGGAGTGGCGAATCAAGCGGATCGATGCCGACGGTCGGGTCAAGGCCCGGTGGACTGTGGGGTCGGCTCCGCGCACCCGTCAGGCTGGCTTCGCGGAGATGGCCTTGTCCGGCGACGACCTCTTCGTGGCCTGGACGGCCCCGGGACCCCGGGGCGGCGTGCGGATCGAGCGGCTTGCCATGACCGGGCACTGACCCCGGCGGGGCCTTCCGCTCGGCACCGGAAAGTGGCACTTTACGCGGCCTCCGGATTTATAGATGTGCACCAGAACCCCGTCACCCACGATAAGGCTCGCCACATGCGTCTTCCGACCTCGCTGTTGGCCCGGACTCGCGCCGGTCTATTCCTCGTGACCGGCGGCCTTCTTCTCACTGGCCCGCCGGTCGCGGCGCAGCAGGGGTCAGGCACCATCAAGGGCACGGTCACTCAAGGCACCAGTGGTCAGCCGCTGGTCGGCGTGATCGTCACGGTGACCGGGACCACGATCAAGGGGGCCACCAATACGCGCGGAGCCTATACCATCGACCGGGCTCCCACCGGGCCCCAGACGCTGGTCTTCCGCTGGCTTGGCTACCGGCCTACCGAGGTCCAGGCGAATGTCGCCTCGAGCGGGGTCACAACTGCGGACGCCAGGATGGAGCAGTTGCCGATTCAGCTCTCCGAGCTGCAGGTGACCGGCGTCTCCAAGGTGCCGGAGCGCGCGGTCGAGGCGCCGGCGGCATTCTCGATCGTCGAACCGCGGGTGCTCCAAGCCACCGGGATCACGGGGCAGGCGCCGCTGGCGCTGCGCGAGGTGCCGGGCGTCGACATCACGCAGAGCGGCATGAACGATTTCAACGTCAATGCCCGCGGGTTCAACTCCTCGCTCAACCGGCG
>JANNGX010000059.1:0-7779 GCA_031404115.1 Gemmatimonadales bacterium
CGAGTTCGAGATGCCCGGGCTCATGGCACTGCGCGCCGAGTACCGGGGGAAGCAGCCGCTGGCCGGCGCAAAGATCATGGGTTCGCTGCACATGACGGTGCAAACGGCGGTCCTGATCGAGACGCTGGCCGAGCTTGGCGCCGACGTGCGCTGGGTGTCGTGCAACATTTTCTCGACCCAGGATCACGCCGCGGCCGCCGTCGTGGTCGGTCGGAGTGGGAGCGCGGCCGCGCCGCGGGGCATTCCGGTTTATGCGTGGAAGGGCGAGACGCTGGAGGAGTACTGGTGGTGCACCGACATGGCGCTGATGTGGCCCGACGGGTCGGGGCCCAACTTGCTGCTGGATGATGGCGGCGATGCGACGCTGCTGGTGCACCGGGGCGCCGAGTACGAGAAGGCGGGGAACATTCCGGGCTTCAACCCCGTCAGCGACCCCGAAGAGTGGGGGGTGATCCTGGGGCTGTTGCAGCAGGAGCAGAAGAACCATCCGGGCCGCTGGACGAAGGTGGCGGCGGCGCTCCGGGGTGTCTCCGAAGAAACCACCACGGGCGTGCACCGGCTCTACGAGATGATGGAGGCCGGCACCCTGCTCTTTCCCGCCATCAATGTCAACGACGCGGTGACCAAGTCGAAGTTCGACAATCTGTACGGCTGCCGGCACAGCCTGACCGACGGCATCCTCCGGGCGTCCGATGTGATGCTGGCCGGCAAGGTGGCGGTGATCTGCGGTTACGGGGACGTGGGCAAGGGGTGCGCGCAGTCGCTCAAGGGGCAGGGCGCCCGGGTCGTGATCACCGAGATCGACCCGATCTGCGCGCTGCAGGCCGCGATGGAGGGCTATCAGGTCACGACGCTGGAATCGGTGGTGGACAGCGCCGACATCTTCATCACGGCGACGGGCAACAAGGACATCATCACCGTCGATCACATGAAGCAGATGAAGGACAAGGCGATCGTCGGGAATATCGGCCACTTCGACAACGAGATCGACATGGCCGGGCTCAAGACCTTTCCCGGCATTCAGCGGGTCAACATCAAGCCGCAGTACGACGAGTGGGTCTTTCCCGACGGCCACAGCGTGATGATCCTGGCCGAGGGGCGGCTGCTCAACCTGGGCTGCGCCACCGGACATCCGAGCTTTGTGATGTCGGCCAGTTTCACCAACCAGGTGATGGCCCAGATCGAACTTCACACCAACAACGCGAAGTACGAGCGAAAGGTCTACGTGCTGCCGAAGCAGCTGGACGAGAAGGTGGCGCGGCTGCATCTGGACAAGCTCGGTGTCAGGCTCACGAAGCTATCGAAGGAGCAGGCGGACTACATCGGGGTGAAACCCGAGGGACCGTACAAGTCGGATCATTATCGGTATTAGGGTGAGGAGTGAGAGGGGAGAGGGACCCTCCGTCCTGGCCGTGAGCGACAGCTTTCCACGGCCGTGCACCCCGGCATTCCGAGGAGCAATTTTCCTTATTCGGCGGTACATTCGCTCCAGCCCACGGTTCGGCTCCCTCCCACAGAAGGCAGACCATGTCCCGGGTTGACTCCGCAGCGTGCCTGGCGCTTGCCGGGTTCCTCATCTCCGGCTGTGCCAAGAAAGAAGTTCCGATCGTGGAAGTGCAGGGCGATTGCGGGATGGCCTTCACGGGACAGGTCTGCACCTGGGCCCGAATGCAGGGAGACCGCGTGGTGGACGCCGGGGCCGTGGTACCGCTTGCGAGCATCGCGGGAGCCCGGGCGGACGCGCACATGCCCTGGCCACCGGTTGCCGACGCAAAGCTCAAGCTGCCTGCGGCGGTCCAGGCCAAGATCGGACTCACCCAGCTCAGCCTGTACTGGGAAGCGATGGGACACCCTCCGGCGCCGTTCATGACGCCGCATTTCGACTTCCACTTCTACGTGGTGCCCCCAGGGGAGGAGCTGACGTACGATTGCAAGGATCTGACAAAGCCCGCAACCCTTCCGACTGGATACACTCTGCCTGACCAACTCCTGCCCCCCGACATGGCCAAGATGATCGGGGTCAGCACGCTCATCGGCATCTGCGTCCCGGGCATGGGGATGCATTCCCTCCCCATTTCCGAGATGGAGCGGAAGGACACCTTCCGTGGCAACATGGTGATCGGCTACTACGGCGGCAAGCCCATCTTCATCGAGCCGATGCTCACTCAGGCGATGCTGATGGAAAAGAAGTCGTTCGATCTTCCCATCCCGACGATTCCCGGCTTCAGCGGTGTGTACCCGCGGGCGTTCCACGCCGAGTTCGACGAGAAAACGCAAAGCTATCGCTTCATCTTCTCGGGGTTTGCTCCTGGTGCCTAGGGGGTGATTCCGCGTGACTGTTCCTGATCGTCTCAGCGCGAACGGCCCCGGCAGATGACTGACGTCGCTGCGAAGCTGGCCGCCGCGCTGCTCGCGCTGGCGCCCGCTCTCTCCGCCCAGACCGTCCCCACCGCCTACATGGGGCACGGCATCTCCCGCGAACTTGCGACGTGGCGCGCGAGGACGGTGCGTGATGTCCGATACGACCTCAGCCTCGACGTCACCGCGCCCGACAGCGCCATCGGCCGGGTGACGATTCGTTTTGCGCGCACCGGATCCGGCGACGTGATCCTCGATTACCGGGGCCGCAGGCTCAGTGCCGCCACCGCGAACGGCTCGGCGCTTCTCGCGGACGCGTTCAACGGGAACCACCTCCGGGTTCCCGCCCGCCTGATCAAGGCCGGCCGGAACGTCGTCGAGGTCTCTTTCGTCTCCGAGATCGCCCCTGCCGGCGCCAGCATCATCAGGGTGCACGACCCGTCCGACCGGAGCGACTACCTCTACACCCTGCTGGTTCCCGCCGATGCGAATCAGCTGTTCCCCTGCTTCGACCAGCCCGACCTCAAGGCACGCGTCACGCTGGCCCTGACCACTCCAGGCACGTGGACCGCAGTGGCCAATGGCTCCCTGGCGCGGGCGGACACCAGCGGTGACCGCGTCACCGCGCATTTCACAGAGACCCGGCCTCTCCCCACCTACCTCATCGCCTTCGCCGCCGGCCCCTGGACGCGGGTCTCATCCACCGGGCACGGCCGCACGGTCAACCTCTTCCTCCGCGGCTCGCGGGCCAGGGAGTCCGATGCCGACACCCTCCTGGCTCTCCAACAGCGCTCGCTCGACTGGATGGAACGGTATTTCGGCAGTCGGTACCCGTTCGAGAAGTTCGACATGGTGCTCGCCCCGGCGTTTCCCTTCGGCGGGATGGAGCATCCCGGCGTGATCATGTACAACGAGGACCGCTTCATCTTTCGCGAGCGCCCCACCCTCGCGCGCCGGCTCGGCCGGTTCTCGACCATCCTCCACGAGACCGCCCACCAGTGGTTCGGCGATCTGGTGACCATGCGGTGGTTCGACGACCTGTGGCTCAAGGAGGGATTCGCCACCTACATGGGCGCCAAAGCGCTCAACGAGCTCGAGCCCGCGAGCGATGCCTGGAAGACGTTCTATCAGTCGAACAAGCCGGTGGCGTATGGGGTGGACCAGACCACCGGGACCACGCCGCTGTGGCAGACCATGAGCAATCTCGACAACGCCAAGAGCGCCTATGGACCCATCGTCTACAACAAGGCGCCGAGCGTGCTGAAGCAGCTCAACTACCTGGTGGGAGACACCGCGTTTCAGATGGGAGTGCGCGCCTTCCTGGTCAGGCACGCCTACGCCAACGCCACCTGGCGGGACTTGCTCAGCGCGATCGGGCGCGCCGCCGGGCAGCCGCTGGATGGATTTGGCCGGAACTTCATGCTCCGGCCCGGGATGCCGACTGTTGAATCGCGCGTGACGGTGCGCGACGGAAAGATTGCGCGACTTGAGCTGGTCCAGCGTCCCGCGCAACCGTCGGTATCCGGGAGCGCGGCGTGGCCGATGCGTACCCAGGTGCTTCTCGCATACCGTGACGCGCCACCGATAAGGATACCCGTCACCCTCACGACCCTGATCACCGACGTGACCGCGGCGCGGGGCAAGCCGGCGCCCTGGTTCGTGTTCCCCAACGCCGAAGACTACGGCTATTTCCTGTCGCGGCTCGATTCGTCGAGTGTGGCCGCGCTGGAGAGTGGGGCCATCGGCGAAGTCGGCGACGGATTCCTCCGGGCGATGCTCTGGGGCGCGCTCTGGGACCAGGTGCGGGATGCGCGGATGGATCCCGCCGGTTTCGCGCGCCTGGTGCTCCAGGAGCTGCCCCGCGAGAAGGACGAGCAGATCGTGCCGCCGCTCCTCGGACGCCTGGAGCGAAGCCTGCGGGCCTACCTCTCGCCGGAAGCGGCATCGGGCCTCAGCGCCGTGGCCGAGCGGGTGCTCTGGGAAGGGGCCCGCGATGCAAGCCGGCCGTACGGCATCCGCCGCGGCCAGCTCGATGCGTTCATCGCCGTGGCCGCGACTCCCGGCGGCGTCGTGAAGCTGCAGACGCTGCTCACCGCCGACTCGGCGGCGGGCGAGCCGGTGCGCGACCCGACGCGCTGGGCCGTCGTCGACCGCCTGCTGGTGCTCGATGAGCCGGTCGCGAAGCAATCGCTGGCGGCGCAAACGGCGCGCGACACGACCCCGGACGGCCGGCGCCGGGCGTTCATTGCCGACGCCGCGCGCGGGAGCGCCGACGTCAAGGCGGAATACTTCAGGCGCTACTTTGCCGACCGGTCGCTCAACGAAGACTGGGCCAGTGGGAGCCTGGGGGCATTCAACGCGCTCGAGCAGGAGCAGCTCACGCTGCCGTATCTCCGCCCCGCGCTCGATTCCCTTCCCTTCATCCAGGCCAATCGCCGGATCTTCTTCCTGGGGGCATGGCTCGGCGCGTTTCTGGGTGGCCAGACGAGCCAGGCGGCGCTGCATGTGGTGCGGAGTTATCTCGCCGATCACCCGGCGCTGCCGGCGGACCTGCGGCAGAAGGTGCTCCAGAACGCGGACGAGCTGGAGCGGACGGTCAGAATCAGGCGGGCGAGGCTGGCGCCGTAGTCGTGTAATGCGTGGCTTAACGCTATGTTGCTATTGTCTATTTAACATAAGCGACTTATGTTGATAAGATGCGAAATGGCGTGCAGCAGTATCTGGCCGAAATCGGTCGGCTGGGGGGCCTCAAGAGCCGCCGGGTCCTGGATCCCGAAACGGCTCGATCCATGGTCAAGGTCCGGGAGGCGCGGCGCGCCTTTCGGCGTTTCCACGCCTCCTGTTTCTGGTCCTACCGGCCGGACCTGGTGATTGGCATTGCCGACGTTCCCTGGGTGGCCGAGCAGTTGATGCGGCAGGGGAACCGGGACGCGTGGCGGATCGGCCGCTCACTGTGCCGTTAACCGATTTTCAGCGGACGATGCTGGCCCTGCTGGCCGTGAATCGCGGGCCGGACAGCTATCTCGCCGGCGGGGCCGCGCTCCACTTTGCCCCCAACTCCCTTCGCTACAGCAACGATCTGGATTTCTTTCACGATTCGGTCCCGCGCGTGGCCACGGCGTTCAACGCAGATCTGGGGCTCCTGACCGATGCGGGTTACGAAGTCCAGGTCGAGTTGAGCCAGCCCGGCTTCATTCGCGCGGTCGTCCGGCGGGATGGCGAAGCGACCCGGGTGGATTGGGCGCATGATTCGGCTTGGCGCTTCATGCCTCCGGTACGCGATGCGCTGGGCGGGTTCCTGCTCCACGAGGTGGACCTCGCGATCAACAAAGTCCTGGCCCTGGCCGGCCGGGACGAGCCGCGCGACTACCTCGACATCGTGTATATCCACGAGCGGATTCTCTCCCTCGGCGCCCTCTGCTGGGCCGCCGTGGGGAAGGACCCGGGGTTCACCCCGCTGTCACTCCTGGAGCTGCTGAAGCGAAGGGGCCGGCACAACCCGGCGGAACTGGCGCGGCTGCATCTGGCAGCTCCGGTCGACCTGGTCGCAACCAAGACCCTCTGGCTGTCCGCGCTGGAAGAGGCGGAGGTGTTTGTCCGGGCTCGACCCGAGGCTGAGCTCGGCTGCCTCTACTACTCCGCAGCTACGAAGGGCTTCGTGATGCCATTGCCCGAATCAGACTACGCCAGTCACGGGCTGTCGCTGCACTTCGGTTCTCCTGGTGGCGTCCTCCCGCAGGTGGGCAATGACCGGTAGCGCGCTACGCCATCAGATAGTCGAGCACGTCACCGGCCGAGTAGTGGGTCCGGCCCGCCAGGAACTCGCCGATCAATTCGAGATCGTCCCCGCTGGTCACCAGTGGAGGTTCCACCTCTCCATTGGCGCGGACCTGGCCCAGGCCGAGGTCGGCGGTAAGTGCATTGCACAGACACTGGCGGCCCACGGTGTCTTCCACCTTGCCGCCTTTTTTGACGTACGCGGCGACCGGTTCACCGGGACAGCGATAGCCGATCTTGCCCTCCGGCGTGTAGTAGGCCACCCGGAGGCCGCCGAGGTCGCAAAGACGTTCTCGCCCGACACCGGCACCCGGATCACCCGGCCAGCGCACCACCTTGAAGGGATATCCGGTGGGTGAAGCCCGCGGATCGGTGAACACCGTCACCTCGCCGCGCGCCGCGTGCGCCAGCACCGAACCCTTCAAGTCCTCGGCAAGCCCGGACTCGTCACAATAGGCAAAGAGCGTTCCCACCTGAATGCCGGACGCGCCGGAGGCCAGGGCTTCCTGCAAGCGTCCCTTCCGCCCGGCTCCTCCCGCCAGCCAGAACGGAAGGCCGAGTTCCGACAGCTTTGCCAGGTCAACCGCATCCCGCTCCCCGTACAGCGGCTCGCCCCGCTCGTTGAAGTGCGGCTCCCCTCGCGGCGGGGCGTTGTGGCCTCCGGCAGTCGGGCCCTCGATCACAAATCCGTCGATGCGGCCGCTGGCTTTGCGGGCCAGCATGGTCGCGAGGGAGTTGCTGGCGATGATGGCAAGGAACAGCGGGCGGCGCAGCTCCGCCGGCGTCGTGGTCCAGAACCCCTGCGGATCCAGGGTGAGGTGTTCCTCTCGGCCGGACGGAAGCCCCTCGACCTCGAATCGCAGCGAGGCCGCCTGATGTTGTGCCAGGTGGTCGAGCGCGGCCGGAATTTCGCGGGGAATGCCCGCACCCATCAAGATGACATCGACGCCGGCCAGCATCGCGCCGTAGAGGGAGGGCAGCGTGGGGATCTGGACCTTGGTGAGCAGGTTCATCCCCACCAATCCCTGGTGCCCCTCCTTGGCCAGGTATACGTCGACAAATGCGGCGAGGATGGTCACCATTTGTCGAGCCTGGCTCATCACCTGCTTGTACACCGGGAGCATCTTGTACGGCGTGCCAGGCGGCCGGCCGTCGGGGCGGAAGTAGAGCCGCAGCACATCGGCTGCAACGCCGGGCATCGGAAACTCCGCCATCGCCCGCCGCGTGTGGCCGCCGGCATCACCGTCCTGAAGCCGGCGCACCATCACAGTATCCAGTGCGGTGCCGGAGACGACACCCAACTGCCCGCGCAGGGAAACCGCCCGGGCCAGGCGCCAATCGGAGATGCCCACTCCCATCCCGCCCTGAATGATCTGGGGAATTGAAGAATTGTTCATGGTTCGGGGCCTCCGTCGCCGCTGCCCGGTGGTGGCATGGCGGCCAGCAACTCCTTCACCCGGCCCCACCCACCGTCGAGCCTCCACCGAATATATCCCCGGCTATCCAGAATCAGCACCGTGCCTGCATGGTCGATGTCTCCGGTCGTGCCGTTACGCCGGCGTCCCACCGCCAGCGCATCGAGCGCGCGCTCGACCTCCTCGACGCTCCCCGAGAGCACTCGGTCCTCCGGGCCCAATTTCCACC
>JANNGX010000060.1:0-3455 GCA_031404115.1 Gemmatimonadales bacterium
GTTCGAGAGGCTGGCCCCACAGCACGCCGACAACCCGCTCGCCGTCGAGCTCGTCAGCCACGGTGACGGCGTCCCCATGGCAGTTGCGCTCATTGCCCGCAACGCCGCTGAGTTGAGCAGTATCGAGAGTCTCGTGGCGACACCGCTACCCGAAGACCGCATCGGCCTTGTCCTGCATGATGGGGACGAGCAGCGTCCCCAGTTCATCGGGGTCGTACTCGAGGTCGGCGTCCTGGACCACGATCACGTCGCCGGTGGCGTGCTCGATGCCCGTGCGGAGGGCGGCTCCCTTCCCGCGGTTCACCGGGTGATGCACCACGATGTCGATGGCGCCGTTGGCCTTGAGCTGATCGAGAATTTCCCCGCTCCCGTCGGTCGAGAAGTCGTTGATTGCGATGATCTCCATCGGCAGGGGCACGGCGCGCAGCCGTTCCACGATGATATGGAGGGTGTGGCGCTCGTTATAGACCGGCACGATCACCGACAATCGGGGAATCTCCATCGTCGCTCCGGGCGGGGGACTCAGGGCGCGGGGCTGCCGGCGCCGTCGATGTACGAGTTGAGCAGCGCGAGCCGGATATCTCCCTCGCTGCGGGACGAGTAGGGACGCAGCAGGTCGTATGCCGCCCGGGCCCGGTCGGGCCGCCCGGCCGCCAGCTGGGTGCGCACGGCCGCATCGAGCAGGTCGTCGGAGGGGATCCAGATTCGGCCGGCTTGGGCCTCGAGCAGGAGCAGATCCACCGGCGCGGAGCCCTCCGTGAGGTTTCGCCGGGCCAGCGTCTCACCCAGCAGCACCGCCGCGCGGACCGGCGGGGGCGCGCCCGCCATACCGGCATAGGCCCGCGCGCGGGCAAAGAAGCTGGTATCGGGTGGCGCGCCGCCGCCATGGAGCGCCTTGCGAATGGTCCAGAAATCCGAGACCCATCCCCGCCAGTTCGCCGGCGGGGCACCTGTGGCCACCTGGCGCGACCAGAGGGCGTAGAGGTAGCGCTCGGCGCTGCCCGGCGCATCGGCCCAGGCGGAGTCGGTGCTGATCCGGCGAACCTGCGCGGCCAGCAGCATCCCCTTCACCCCCGGTACCGGCGTGAGCACGCTCGACGTCGCCGTGTCGAAGTCCGCGGTCCGGAGGGACGCATCACCGAGGTAATCGGTGACCCCGTTGCCGAGATTGGCCAGGCCAACGGCCGACTGTTGCAGGAAGCGGGCCCGCTCCGCCCCCAGATCCAGCACCGGATAGAAATCGGAATTGGCCCGGGCTTCCCGCGCGAAGAGCGGGGCGAGGCCCTTGCGGTCGATCAGCAGCGTCCGCTCGAGCGCCGCGTCGGTCATCGGGAGAAACCGGCATAGGTCCTGCCGCACCATGGGGACGCGAACCACCGACCAGTCGGGACGGCGCAGCGGCCCGTCGGCCGAGGCAACCACCAGCATGTCCCCGCCGTTGATCAGATAGATCCGGTAGTCGGCAAAGTTCTGGTGCAGCGCGGCCAGCACGCTCTCCACCAGCCCGTCGGTCAGCTCATACGTGTGGAGCCACTGCCCGAACACGGCACCGGGCGAGAGATAGGCGCGGATTCTGGCATAGAACTCGGTGGTGAAGAGGCCGCTCACCCCGCTCACCCAGGGATTGGACGGCTCCGACAGGATCAGGTCGTAACGGGTTGCCGCAGCGGCGAAGAAGGACTTGGCGTCGTCGATTACGATGCGGGATCGCGGATCGTCGAAGGTGCGCCGGTTGGCCGGCGAGAACACCCGGGAGCCCGCCAGCATCGCGGGCTCGATCTCGATGGTGGTCAAGTGAGTCAGCGCCGGACTGCCCAGCAGGAAGTGCGACGACATGCCGGTGCCGGTGCCGTGCCCGATGACCGCGCCGGTCTTGGCGGCAGGGGCATGGGCCAACAGGAGGAGCGCCAGCATAGCCTGGGTTCCGTCGTCGCCCGAGAACACCCGCAGCGGCGCCACCGTGTCGCAGCGCTCGAACCAGGTGACCGTGAGCGAGCCGTCGGGCTTGCCGTTGGTGGAGAGAATCCGGGTGCCGCCCACATTGAGCCGGCTGGCATGCACGGTGGCGGTGCGCCCATCGGCGTGGAACAGGATTTCGCGCTGCTTGCTGTCGGCGATCCGCCCGAGCCGGAACACCCCGCTGGAGAGGAGCCCCTGATCGAACGGGACCCGCCAGACGGCGAGCAGCGCGAGGAGCGCCAGCGTGCCGGCGCCCACCAGCATCAGGGGGCGTACCGGACGGCCCGAGCGCGCCAGCGCGCCCAGCACCAGCAGGCCGAGCAGCATGTCCAGAATGCCGCCGCCGATCAGGGTGCCCTTGAGGCCGAAGACCGGCAGGAAGATCAGGCCGGTCGCGGCGGCGCCAACGATCGAGCCCAGCGTGTTGGCGCCGTAGATGGCCCCGATGGCCTGCTCTCCCGCGCCCCGCATCAGCATGCGGGTCATGAGCGGGAGCGTCATTCCGGCGCAGAAGGTGGCCGGGAGCATCACCGCCAGACAGATCAAATAGCGGGCCGAGGTGTAGAGCAGGTATCCCGGGTTGCTTCGCGCCACGCCCTGGAGGAGCCAGGCGCTCCACTGGAACGATTCCAGGTAGAGCGGCAGGCTCGCGATCGCCAACGCGCCCATCGCCAGCTGGATGATCGCGAGGGTGCGGAGCGGATCGGCAAGCCGGTCGGCGCGCTTGCGCATCCAGAGGGCGCCCAGCGAGAGACCCAGAATGAACGCGGACAGCATCAGCTCGAAGGCGTGGGTCGAGCTTCCCAGCACCAGCGAGAGCATCCGGATCCAGCCGACCTCGTAGATGAACGAGGCCATCGCGGTGCCGGCGGCGAGGAGCAGCAGGAGGCGGGCGAGCTGGGGTGGCGGTAAGTCGGTAGGTCGGTCGGTCGGTAGGTCGGAATGAAGGTCGGGAGCGGGTTCGTCTACCGACTTACCGTCATACCGACTTACCGACTTGCCGTAGCGCACCACCACAATGGCGCCCAGCGCGACGACGAGGTTGAGCACCGCCGCGGCGGCGAGCGTTCCCGGCAGCCCCGCCATGTCGAAGAGCACGAAACCGGCGATCAGAACGCCGGCCGCCGCGCCCAGACTATTGGTGAAGTAGAGCAGCGACAGGGTACGACCCGGGAGCGCAGGAATGCGCCGGAGCACCCCGGCCGTCATGAGCGGAAAGGTGGCGCCGAGCAGGATCGATTGCGGCAGGATGAGCAGGCCGGCCAGCGCCCACTTGGCCATCACCACCGACACGCCGCCTCCCAGGCTCGGGAAGAGGTGCTCATACGCCCAGCTCGTGGCCGGCAGGTAGATGACATCGTGAAATGCCAGCCCCAGGATGCCGATCAGCGCTTCGACGATGGCATAGGCGAAGAGCGGGTCACGCATCCGGGCGGAGCGGCGACTCACAATGAGCGCGCCCACCCCCATACCGCCCAGGAAAATCACCAGGGTGA
>JANNGX010000061.1:0-7043 GCA_031404115.1 Gemmatimonadales bacterium
GGCCCGGGTCGTGTGCAGAACAAAAGGGTGATGTGGAAACTGTTTCCACACCCGCCGCGCCGGCCTGAGCCAGCAGCACGCCGCGCAGGTCGAGCCGGCCCTTCCCGCCCGCCGGCGTGTCCATCCCAAATCCGGCGAACACCTCGGCTCCGACTTCGTAGCACCGGCCGCAGATTCCTACTCCACAATGTACCGCGAGATCTTCCACACGACTGCCCCGGCCCAACAGCAGTGCGATGCCTCGGGGCAGGATTCCGCCTGCGGTGCCCCGCCAGCCGGCATGTACCAGCGCCACGGCTCGGCGAATCCGATCCACGACGTAGACCGGAATACAGTCGGCCGCGGAGACGGCAAGGAAGACGCCCGGCGTCGCGGTGGCGTGGCCGTCGAGCCCCTGCAGGATCGTCAGGCCGCGCACCGAATCGTGCCAGGTCAGTTCGGGGCCATGTACCTGCCGGGAGACGACCAGGCCGGTGCACCCCGGCACAGCGGCCTGCAGGTCGTGCCAGCGTTGCAGCACCTGGCCCACCGGCGCCGAGGTGCCGGCCAGGCCCAGGTCGAAGGGCAGCGGATCGTCACCCCGGCCGGTGATGCCTGCGATCACGCCATACCGCTCCCGCCATTCGACCAGCTCGAACCGGGGCACCGGTCCGGGCACCGGACTCTCCTTCACCCGTCGGCCCGCTCGATGCCAGCGCCCAGGGCAATGAGCCGGGTGTCGATGTGTTCGTAGCCGCGCTCGATCTGACCGATGTTATGGATCACACTCCGGCCTTCGGCAGCCAGGGCGGCGATGAGCATGGCCATCCCGGCCCGGATGTCGGGGGACTCGACCGTGCCTCCCCGGAGCGGAGAGGGGCCCGCGATAACCGCGCGGTGAGGGTCGCAGAGGACGATTCGCGCGCCCATGCTGATCAGCTTGTCCACGAAAAACATGCGGGACTCGAACATCTTCTCGAACACCAGGAGGAGCCCGGCGCACTGAGTGGCGGTCACGATGGCGATGGACATGACGTCGGCGGGGAACGCGGGCCAGGGACCGTCCTCGAGCTTGGGGATGTGCCCTCCCAGGTCGGGCCGCACCCGACGCTCCTGGTCCTTGTCCACGATCAGGGTATTCCCCACCACCCGGGGACGAATCCCCAGCCGGTCGAAGCCGAAGAGGATGCTGCGGAGCTCCTCGGGACGAACCGGATCGATGGTGAGGGCACCGTTGGTGACCGCCGCCAGTCCGATGAAGCTGGCAATTTCGATGTGGTCGGGGCCGATCTCGAACTGGCAGCCGTGCAGCGGCCGCCCCCCCTCGATGACGTACTGGTTGGAGCCGATGCCCTCGATGCCGGCGCCCATGGCTACCAGGCAGCGGGCCAGATCCTGCACGTGGGGCTCGGCGGCGGCATTACGGAGCACGGTTTTCCCGCGAGCGGCCACGGCGGCCATGAGCGCATTCTCGGTCCCGGTGACGCTGGGCTCGTCGAGGAAGATGTCGGCGCCCTCCAGATGCCGGGCCTCGATCTCGTAGCGATCTCCGACCAGCACCACCGCCCCCAGGGCTTCGAGAGCCAGGAAATGGGTGTCCACCCGCCGGCGGCCGATGACGTCTCCCCCCGGAGGAGGCAGGACCACTTTGCCGAAGCGGGCCAGCAGCGGCGCCGCAAACAGGATCGAGGCACGGATCCGGGAGCAGAGCGCCGGATCGAGCGGCTTGCTCGCCGCGTTGCGGGCATCGACCGTGACCGTGTTGGGACCGGTCCAGTTGACCGCGGCGCCGAGGTCGGCCAGGAGGGCGGCCATCGACTCGACATCGCGGATGCGGGGCACATTGGTGAGGGTCACCGGCCCGTCGGCCAGCAGGGTGGCGGCAAGGATCGGCAGTGCGGCGTTCTTATTGCCGGCGGGGCGAATCGTGCCGCTCAAGGGGCGGCCGCCGTGCACCTGAAATCGGGGAGGCATGGCGCAAACCTCGCCGGTTGCCGATGCGCCCGTCAAGCGGATCGGATATGTTTGACCGATGGGAGCCAATATGCCTGGGTGGGTGGGGCCGACCGTCGCCGTGGCGCTAATCGTCATCGCGCTGTCGTTCGCGGCGATTGCCACGGCGGCGGTGATGATCTCGCGCAAGGCGTCGACCGAAATCGGCGAGCTGTCCGAGGAGCTGGCCAAGCTCCGCGGCGAAATCTCGCCCGCGCTCTCGGCCCTCCGGCGGGTGGCCGATGCCGGCGCCGATCTCTCCGGCGACATCCGGGAGGAAGTGGGAGAGTATCTGCTGGTGAGCCGGGAGGTGCGGAAGGATCTCGAGCTGGGCGTCCGGCGGGTCAAGCGGAAGCTCTCGGACCTGGACGCGCTCTACGAGGTGGTGCACGAAGAGGTGGAAGACACCGCGCTCGACGTCGCGGCGGGGCTGCGCTCGGTTCGCCATGGTGCCGGCATGGTCGGCCGGATCCGCCGCTGGCTGGTGCGCCGTTGACGGGAAGCCGCCTGATCGCCGCACTTGTCCTGATTGGCCTCTGGTTCCTGATCTTCCCCGCCCTGGCCCACGCCTGGACGCCGGGCACCCATATTTACCTGGGCGAGACGGTCCTGGCCAACCTGCACCTGCTGCCGCCGCAGGTGGCCACGCTGCTGCAGGCCTTCCCGTTCGATTTTCTCTACGGCAGCATCGCCCCCGACACCTCCATCGCCAAGAAATACGTCCCGGCCGGGCGGCATTCGCACTACTGGAACGTGGGACAGGAGACCCTGGACCGGGCGCCCAACGATGCGCTGCGCGCCTTCGGCCTCGGCTATCTGTCGCACCTGGCCGCCGACGCGATCGCGCACAACTATTTCATCCCCAGACAGCTGGTGCTCACCACCAGCACGCGGTCGATGGGGCATACCTATTGGGAAAGCCGGGTCGAAACCCACCTGAGCGGGCGGTACGCGCGGAGAGCGCGGGAAATCATCCTGCTGGATCAGTCGGCGGCCGACCGGCATCTCGAACGGATCATTTCGCCCACCCTCTTCAGCGTGAAGACCAACCGCCGCCTGTTCCGGGGGTTGGTCCACCTCACGCATACCAAGAGCTGGCACCGGGCCATGCAGGTGCAGCGGGACCGGAGCCGCTGGGACCTGACCGACATGGACGTGGAGCGCCATCTGGGCAGCGCGTACGACGTGACGGTGGAAATGCTGGCGGCGGCGGAGGAGGGAAATCTCGAGCAGCTCACGGCCCGGGCGCTGGATCCCAACGGGCACCAGGCGCTCAAGGCGGCCAAACGGCTGCGCAAGCGGGTGATGGCGGCGGGCACCCTCGGCTCGCCGAGCCGGTTGCTCGAGCTGGCCGAGGAACACTTCGGAGTGCGGTCGCTGGACCTGGGTTATTGGGCCAGGTCCGAGGTGGAGCGGCCCTGGCTCGTGCCGGTCCTGGAGCCGGAGGAAAAGCTTCGCCCCCTGATCGCGTTACCGGGCGAATAGCGAGCGCACCCCCCCGATCAACCGTTCCACTTCGCTCGCGGTGGTATAACACGCGCACCCCGCCCGGACCAATCCGGTCTCCAGCACGCCCAGCCGCTCCAGTATCGTCGGGGCGTAAAAATCTCCGTGGCTCACAAAGACGCCCCGTTCCGCCAGGCGTCGCGCCACCGTTTCCGCATCCATGCCGAGGACCGTGAAGGAGAGCGTCGCCGTTCTCCGCGCGGCCGGCGGCGGGCCATAGAGCCGAACCCGGCGCTCCGCCGACAGCGCCTCCCACAGCATCGCAAAGAGTCTCGCGCCGCGGTCGTGCAACTCGGAGAAGGCGGATGCCAGTCGGGAGCGCCGGGTGGTCCCGGTACCCAGCCCGGCCATGAAGTCCACCGCGGCCCCCGCGCCCACCATGCCCTCATGGTTCTGGGTACCGGTCTCCAGGCGTTCCGGGGCGGAGTCGGGGGCCGGGAGCAACCGCGGCACATCGAGCGCCTCGATCCGCGCCTTCCGGCCGTAGAGCACCCCCACGTGCGGCCCATAGAATTTGTAGGCCGAGCAGCCCAGGAAATCGCAGCCGATCGCCGGCATGTCCATCAGCACATGGGGCGCTGCGTGCACCGCGTCGACGAACGAGAGCACGCCCGCCTGCCGGGCGATCGAACAGGCGGCGCTCACATCGGTAATGGTGCCGAGGACGTTGGAGGCCGCGCCGATGGCGAGGAGCCGGGTCCGGGGCCCGAGCAGCGCGGGGAGGGCCGCCAGGTCGAGCGTCCCATCCTCCACCCGGAGCGGGATGGTTCGGAGCACCATGCCCCGTTCCCGCGCCAGCGCCTGCCAGGGCGCCACGTTGCCATGGTGATCGAGCTCGGTGACGATGACCTCGTCTCCCGCCGCCCAGTCCCGGCCCAGGGCGCGGGCCAGGTGGAAGGTGAGTGTGGTCATGTTGAGCCCGAAGACGATCTCATCGGGCGATGCGTTCAGGAAATCGGCCATCGCCGACCGCGCCCCGGCCAGCATCGCGTCAGTCTCGATGCTGGTGGGGTAGGCCCAATGGGTGTTGGCGTTGTGGTGAAACAGGTAGTCCGACATCGCGTCCACCACGACGGTCGGAACCTGGGTGCCTCCCGGTCCGTCGAAGTACGCCACCGGCTGACCGCGATGCGAGCGCTCCAGCGCGGGAAACCGGCGCCGGATGGCCTCGACGCCGGCGACGGCGCCCACCGCTCCGGTGACGGTCACCGGCCGCCCAGCTTCCGTGCCAGCACCGGCTGGACCGCCTTGGGGTCGGCCTTGCCCTGGCTCTGCTTCATCACCTGCCCGGTCAGGAATCCCATCAGCTTGGTCTCTCCGGCGCGGTAGCGCGCGACTTCGGAAGGATGTGCGGCCAGGACCGCCTCGACCCAGCCGGCCAGCGCGCCTTCATCGCGCACCTGCACCAGCCCCAGTCGGGCGGCGACCGCAGCCGCGTCACTCCCCGACACCGCCATCTCGAGGTATACCTTTTTCGCGGCCTGATGGCTCAGGGTACCGTCCCGCACCAGCACCACGAGACCCGCGAGCCGGGCCGGGGCCACGGCAAACCCGCCGGTCTCGTTGTAGCCGGCCATCCCTTCGCCCATGATCCAGTTGGCGGCGGTTTTCGGGTCGACGCCCGCCGCGGTGACCGCTTCGAAATAGTCCGCAATGACGCGCTCGCTGGTGACCACGCCGGCATCGTAGCCCGGGAGCCCGAACTCCGTGACGAATCGGCGGCGCCGCGCGGCGGGAAGCTCGGGCAGCTCGCTGCGCACCGACTCGATCCACTCCGGCGCGAGCACCAGCGGAGAAAGGTCGGGATCGGGGAAATACCGGTAGTCGTGGCTCTCCTCCTTGGAGCGCATCGGCCGGACCTGCCCGGTGACCGCGCTGAACGTGAGCGAGACCTGATCCACCCGGTCTCCCGACTCCAGTACCGCCTGCTGCCGGCTCCGCTCCGCCTCGAGGGCACGCTCCACGTTGGCAAAGCTGTTCAAGTTCTTGATTTCGGTCTTGGTGCCCAGTGCTTTCTGTCCGGTCGGGCGGATCGAGATGTTGGCATCGACCCGGAGGCTTCCCTTCTCCATGCTGCACTCGCTCACGCCGGCGTACACCAGCAGCTGCCGCAACGTGGCGAGGTAGGCGCGTGCTTCCGCCGGCGAGCGCAGGTCGGGGCCTCCCACGATCTCGGCGAGCGGCACGCCCGCCCGGTTCAAATCCACCGCCGTCCGGCCGGGAATGCGGTCGTGGAGGGACTTGCCGGCGTCCTCCTCGACGTGGAGCCGCTCGATGGTGACTTCGATCGATCCGCGCTCAGCCGACTCGATCGCCAGGCGGCCGTTGGTCGAGAGCGGGTGCTCGAACTGGGAGATCTGGTATCCCTTGGGCAGATCGGGATAAAAATAGTTCTTGCGCGCGAACACGCTTTTTTCCTGCACCGTGCAGCCCAGCGCCAGGGCACCGCGGGCCGCCAGGCGGATCGCCTCGGCGTTGGGCACCGGCAGCGCCCCGGGCAGTCCGAGGCAGACCGGGCAGACATTGGTGTTTGGCGGGTCGCCGAAGGAGGTCGAGCAGCCGCAAAACATCTTCGAGCGGGTGCCGAGCTGCACGTGCACTTCGAGCCCGATCACGGTCTCCCAGGGCACGTTCACGCCGCCACCTCCAGGGTGGCGTCGAGGTGCCGCTCCAGGGTCGCGGCTTGCGCCAGCATGGCGGCCTCCTCGAAATGCGGCGCCATGAACTGGCCCCCCACCGGCAGGCCCTCGAACCGGCCGATCGGGATGCTCACCGCCGGGAGCCCGGCCAGGTTGGCCGAGCAGACGAAGATGTCCGCCAGGTACATGGCCACCGGGTCGTCGGTCTTCTCTCCCGCCTTGAACGCCGGGGTCGGCGTGGTGGGGGTAAAGAGAAAGTCCACGCCGGACGCAAACACGCTGGTAAAATCCGCGGCGATCCGCGCGCGCACCGCTTGGGCCCGGTTGTAGTAGGCCTCGTGATATCCGGCGCTCAGCACGTAGGTGCCCACCAGAATCCGGCGGCGGACCTCGGGTCCGAACCCCTGGCCCCGCGTGGCCCGATACAGCGCGCGGACATCGCCCTCCACCGCCACCCTCGCGCCGTAGCGGGCGCCGTCGAAGCGGGCCAGATTGGCGGCCGCTTCGGCGGGCGCGATGATGTAGTAGGTCGGCACGGCATACCGCGCGTGGGGCAGCGATACATCCACGATGCGGGCGCCCAGCGCCCGCATGCGCGCGATGGCGGCGGCGCAGCCGGCCCTCACGCCGGGATGGAGGTCGAGCGGGAAATACTCCCGCGGCACGCCGATGGTGGTTCCCTCGAACGAGGCGGGCGCCGGCAGCGGCCGGAGCGGCGGGCGGTCCAGGGTGGTCGCGTCGCGCGGATCGACCCCGGCGACGGCGGCGAGCACCCGTTCGGCGTCACCCACGGTGCGTCCGAAGACCGCGACGCAATCCAGCGACGAGCCGAACGCGACCAGCCCGTAGCGGCTCACCCGGCCGTAGGTCGGTTTCACTCCCACGATGCCGCAGAAGCTGGCCGGCTGGCGGACCGAGCCGCCGGTT
>JANNGX010000062.1:0-13430 GCA_031404115.1 Gemmatimonadales bacterium
TACAGCGCGCCCAGGCGCCGGTAGGCCCGCGGCAAGTATCGCTCCCGCCCGGAGGTTCCCGGCTCCGGGAGGGTGACGTATCGCTCATACACCGCGACCGCGGAATCAGGCTGGCCCATGTCGTCGTAGGTCCGAGCCAGCTCGTACACGCCCGACAAATTGCCACCCCACTTTTCGCGATAGCGCCTGAACCCGCTGATGGCCTCGGGGTATTGCCGCTTGCCCCACGCCAGGAGCGCCCTCGAATACAGGCTCTGGCCGTCTCCCTTGCGAATCTCGGCAGGCACGACCCGCTCGTACTCGGCAAGAGTCCGCTCCGCGCGGGGTATGTCACTGGTCGCGACGTACAGGTCGCTGAGGGCCAGGTAGGGGCGGCTCAGCGGATCGAGCGAATCCATCGGAAAGCGGGCCAGCACCGAGTCGATGCGCCTGATCGCCAGCTCGGGCCGCTGCCGGAACAGCGCCTCGGTATTGGCATACTCGATGGCGGCGGTCATCGCCTGGCTGGTGGCGCCGATTTGCCGACCCAGCTGGAGCAGGGCCAGCGCCTCCTGGTCGGATCGGGCTACCTGTCCCTGGGCCCGGAAAAACAACGACCGCTGAAGGTGGGAGCGGAGCTGCCAGGTGGGGTCGGGGCTTCGGCCGAGCGAATCGGCGCGGGCAAGGGCAAGCGCGTAGTTCCCGGTCGAGGCGGCCAACCGGCTGCCGTAGGCAATTCGCTGAGGTCCTTCCGGAGACAGCCGGGCCCACGCCGCATAGACGCTGTCGGCCTTGGGAAACTTGCCCTGTCCGATAATGGCCTCGAGGGCGTTGACCCAGAGGACGCTGACCCGCGGCGTCACGGCGATGCCGTGCAGCGCCGCTTCCTCCGCTTCGGCGTACCGGGACCGGACGGTGAGCTCGATGGACAGGTTGTTGAGCGCGGTGGTTTCGTCAGGCCAGGTATCCAACACCTGGCGGTAGGCGGCAATGACCTTGTCGGAATCGTACTCGGCATTTGAGTAGAAATAGGCTGTGGCCAGGAGCCGCTCCAGCTCGGGCAGCCGGTCCCGAAGCTCGAACGCCTTCCGGGTTTCGGCCACGATCAGGCCGTTGTCGGCCCCGACGTTGGTATAGACGACCGCCAGTTTCCGGTGGGCCATCGCAAAGCTGGAATCAAGCCGGATGGCGTCCTTGAGGAGATCGCGGGCCTGGCCGAACTGGCCGAGGTCGGCGGCGCGGTTGGCCTGGGAGTACTTCCGCAGCGCCTCCAGGGAGCTGGTGGTCACCGCCTCCAGTGGTTCTCCGCCTCGAATGGTGCGGAGCGATTCGCCAATCCCTTCGCGCAGCTTGCGGGAGAGCCGGTCCACCGCGGGAATGAGACCGCTCGCATCGCTGGCGGTTTCCCGCTCTGCCAGCAGGGTCGCGCCATCCTTGGTGGCCACGAGTCGCACGGAGAGCACATACCCGCCACCCAGCGGCGCGATCTCGCCGGTGACCACGGCGGCCGCGCCGGTGCGTTCGGCCACCTCACGCGCCACCTGCGCGCCGAGCGGCAGAGACGGGTCCCTTTCCATGCGGCGGAGCGCGGCGGAGATGTCTCCCGACTCGATTAGTCGGACCAGGGGTGAACGGGTCAGGTCGATCCGCAGGGCCTCGGTGACCGACTGGGCGAGCGTGGAGTCGGAAGTGCGGTTCTCGAAATCGGCCACCAGGAGCGGATCGCGCGCCTTGATGACGCCGGCGGAGAGCAGCGTGGCGAAGGGACCGACGCCGGCGGCGCGGAGCGCCATGAACACGGCGGCGCCGACCGCCAGGCCCGCGAAGGCCAGCCCGCCGCCGGTGAGCGCCTTCCTCCAGGTGAGCATGCCGCCGATTCCGCTCTCGACCCGTGGCAGGGCGGTGCCGGTGGTGCGCGCCAGGATACGCTGGCGCTCCCGCATGCTGGTGGCCAGCATGATCGGGAGGCCGATCAGGAGCAGGCCCGCCGCGGCGTACATCACCCAGCCGGGCAACCCGATCCGGTTGACGAGGAGATTGACCGCCAAGAGGACCGCCAGCGAGCCGATGCCGAAGAGCAGCGCCACCCGGAGCGGGTTAGCCTTTCGGAGCGCCGCCTCCGTTCCGGTCGAGTGGGCCGCCACCGCGCCGGTCGGTGCGGTGCCGTGGCTCGGCGTGAGCAGCGCGTCGAGGTGCGGCATGAGGTCGTCGGCGGATTGCCAGCGATCGGCGGGGCGCTTCTCGAGGCAGCGCATGACGATCGCGTTGAGCGCCTGGGGCACGGCGGGCCGGTGACTGGAGACGGGGGCCGGGGTCTGGGTGATGTGCGCCGCCAGGACCGCCTGGGCGCTCATGGCGGTGAACGGCGGATGCCCGACGAGCATCTCGTAGGCCGTGGCCCCCAGCGCGTAGATGTCGGCGCGGGAATCCACATGGGGGTCGGCCGAGGCCTGCTCCGGAGCCATGTAGGCCGGGGTGCCGAGCGCCACGCCGAGCGAGGTCATCCGGTGATCGCCGCTCGACTCGCTCACCGCCTTGGCCACGCCGAAATCGGTCACCAGGGCGTGTCGGCCGGAGAGCAGGACATTGTCCGGCTTGATGTCGCGGTGGACCACGCCCTGGCCGTGCGCATACGCCAGCGCGTCGGCCACTTCGCGGAGGATGCGCGCCGTTTCGGCCACCGGGAGCTCGCCCCCGCGGGCCAGCTTGACCCGGAGCGACTCCCCCTCGATGAAGGGCATGGCGTACCAGAGCACGTCGCCTGCGGCCCCGGCGGCGAGGAGCGGGACGATGTGCGGGTGGTTGAGCCGCGCGGCAAGCTGGATTTCCCGGCGGAAGCGATCCTGGTTGACGCCCGAGACCATTTCGGGGGGCAGGACCTTGATCACGACCTTGCGGTTGAGCGCGGCTTCCACGGCGAGGAAGACCCGGCTCATGCCGCCGCCACCGAGCTCGCGCTCGAGGCGGTACTGGGAACCCAGGCTGGACTGGAGCCGGTCTTGAAGCTCGGTCAAACGACCGCCGGAGACGGGGAAGGTGAATCAATCTACGCCGCAGACCCCACGTGCGGCCAGAGCCAAAGGTGGCATCTAGGGCGGCGTCGGTCCTCCGGATAGTAGCGGTCCACTTCGACGTCGTCCCCCGCAAAGGCGCGGATGGCATCCAGTGCGCCAACCCCGTCACCCCACCGCTATGTTCCAGGCGCGACCCGCACGACCGACATCTATAACCACGCGACGGAGCCCCCAGGCCACCGATGAATGCACCGGCAATTCTCCTCGCGCTCACGCTCCAGGTGCCGGCGGGTGCGCCCCCATACTGGCAGCAGCGGCTCGAGTATGACATCACCGCCACGCTCGATGAGGCTCGGGGCACCCTGGGTGGCACCCAGCGGGTGGTCTATCGCAACAACTCCCCCGATACCCTCCGCACCATCGCATTCCATCTTTATCTCAACGCCTTCCGGCCGGGCTCCCGATGGTCGGATGCTGACAGCGCCGAGCGCCGGCGCCGGTTCAACGACCTCAAAGATCCCGACTACGCCTACAACCGGGTGCGCGGGGTCACGGTCGACGGGGCGCCGGTGGAGCCGGTGTACCCGTTCGCGCCTGACAGCACGATCGTGCGCTACACGTTGCCCCGCGCCGTGGCGCCGGGGGATTCCTTCGCGGTGTCGATGAGCTGGGAGGCCCGGCCCTCCACGACCCCGAGACGTCAGGGGCGGCGGGGCAGGGCGTTCGACTTCGCCCAGTGGTATCCGCGCGTGGTGGCCTACGACAAGCACGGCTGGCAGGAGCACCCGCTCTATCCGGCGGGAGAGTTCTACGGGGATTTCGGCGACTTCCGGGTCATGCTCGACGTGCCGGACGATCAGGTAGTCGGCGCCACGGGGGTGCCGGTGTGCGGGGATCCCGGCTGGGACAAGGCCAACCGCACTCCGGCACGGCCGGTGGAACTCCAGCGCACGGTCTACGGCCTGGACTTCTGCCCCAACCGTGGCCCAGCGCCTGGCCGGAAGCACGTTGTGTGGGTCGCCAAAGACGTCCACCACTTCGCCATCTCAATGAATCCTGCCTACCGCTACGAGGGCGGGCGTTACGGCAACGTGGCGGTCCACGTGCTTTACCAGCCGGGCGACGAGCAGAGCTGGGGCGCCGGCGTGGCGGTGGGTCGCACCGAGACCGCCCTCCGGTGGCTCGACGGACTTTTCGGGCCATTCCCCTGGCCCCAGCTCACCAACGTGCACCGGATCGAGGGCGGCGGCACCGAATTTCCCATGATGGTGCACGATGGCTCGGCCGGCCTCGGGCTGATCTTGCACGAGGTGGGGCACAATTACCTCATGGGAATCCTGGCCAGCAATGAATGGAAGGAAGGATTCCTCGACGAGGGATTCACCAGCTTCCAGACCACCTGGTACGACGAGACCCACGGCGTCCGCGATGGCTACGGGTCGATCGAGCGGAGCATCCTGCTCTCCGATGTCGACCGTTGGTCCCAGCCGACCAGCCTGGTGAGCGAGCAGTACCGCGACTTCAGCACCTACAACACCATGATCTACAACCGGGGCGAGCTGTTCTTCCACCAGCTCCGCACCATCGTGGGCGACTCGGCCATGCGGCGGATTCTCCGCACCTATTACCAGCGCTGGAAGCTCAAGCACGTGGATGAGGCCGCATTCCGCGCGGTGGCGGAGGAGGTGTCGAAGCGGGATCTGTCCGGGTTCTTTGCGCAGTTTCTGCATACGACGGAGCTCTACGACTACGCGATTGGCCGGGTGAAGGCGGACCGGCGGACGGGCGGACCGACGGATGGATGGACGACTCGCGTCGAAGTCGTGCGCAAGGCGCCCGGGATGATTCCAGCGGACGTCGTGGTGCGCTCCGCGACGGACAGCGCCGTCACCCGGACCATCGGGACCGCCGAGCGGGAATGGGTCGAGCTCCGTACCCGGGACAAACCCAGTTCCATCGAAGTGGATCCCTGGGCCCGGGCCCACGATTGGAACATGCTCAACAACCGGAAGACTCGCGGCCTCCTCGGATGGGGGCGTGACCCGCGGCGCTACGTGTATCTCGACCGGGTCTTCTCCCAGCCGACCCGCCGCGATCGTTTGACCGTGGGCCTGATGCCCACCCTGTGGTACAACGACGTCAGCGGTGTGGTCCTGGGCGCCAGGATGCGCTCCGACTACCTTGGCCGGTTCCAGCAGAGCGAGCTCTACTACACCGTCGACACCAGGCGCATTGGGGGCGGCAACGGATTCGGTGTCTACGCCCGGCTCAGGAATCCGACCTGGCTCCAGTCACCGAGGAGCACCCAGAGCTTCGAGATGCACCATGTGGAGGGGCGGGGCGGGATCGCCGCGAGCCTGGAGCGCCAGACCAATGCGCATCGGGGCTTCGGCGCCCAGACCTACCGCGGTGCCGGCGTCCGGTGGATGGTCACCACCGACACTGATTATCTCGATCCGGCGCTCTGGGACGGCGGCGGCACCGTGGAGGCGTCGGCCTGGATCAGGAGCAGCGAGCGGCGCGGCTCGTGGAACCTTTCAGGACGGCTTACTCTGGATGGTGGCGTCGAGTACCGTCACTCGGGCGCCGGGCTTACCACGGACAATTCCTACGATGCGCAGCCCTATGGCCGCCTGACCGTCGAAGCGACCGCCCGTCGCTGGCTCGGCCCCACCGGCATCGCGCTCCGGACGTACGGGGGCTGGGTCGAATCGGGCCGGCGGCCCCTCAGGCAGCGGCAGCTCTTCGTGGCCGGGGCCGACCCTTACCAGCAGTTCGCCAACCCGTTCCTCCGGTCGAGAGGGGCGCTGCTCGCCGGGGTGGATGTGCACTATCTGATGCCCGGAGGCGGGGGACTGCGGGGGCTGGCGGCCGGCACCACGGCCACCGGGCTGCTCGCAGTCAACGGGGAGCTGGAGCGCAGCGTACTTTCCCGAGGCAGGGCCAGGCTGTTTCGGGAGGTCAGGGTGGCCGCCTTCGGCGACGCAGCGCTGGGCAACGGAGACGTTCCCCGTCAGGGGAGCAGCAGCGCGTCGATCGTGGCGGACGCTGGAGTCGGCATCCGGATTGGGCACTGTGTCGGCCAAACCTCGTTTGTCACCAGTTTCGATTTTCCGGTGGCGGTCAGCCGGCCCCGACTCGCGGTCGACGAACGCTCCCAGGCCGTCGCATTTCGGTGGGTGGTGAGCGCCGGCTCCGGATTCGTGACCGGTGAGCGACCCAGGGTCGGGCCTCCCGGCACACCGGGCTGTCGCTGAATTAAGTCCTTCTCACGGAGTATCCGGTCATGTCGAAAATCATCAGGGGACTCCTGGCGGTGCTGCCCCTCACCGCTCACTGGTCACTGCTCACCGCGCAAGGACGTGCCTTCACGCCCAACGACTGGTACCGGCTCACGACGGTGAGCGCTCCGGCGCTGTCGCCGGACGGAAAGCAGGTCGCTTTCACGGTGACGACAGCGGTGACCGGAGAGAACAAGCGGCACTCCGAGGTCTGGCTGGTGCCGTCGGTGGGCGGAGAGCCGTCGCGGCTCACGTCGCCGGGAGTCGAGAGCTCGAATCCCCGCTGGTCTCCCGACGGGAAGCTGGTCCTGTTCACGTCCACGCGACCCGGCGGAAAGGGCCGCACCTGGGCGCTTCGTATGGACCGCCCGGGGGGCGAGGCCTTCGAGGTGGACAGCATTCCCGCCGGCGTGAGTCCCCGGAACGGACGGCTGGTGTTCTACGCCGACACGGCCATGGGTGGCATGGCGCGCGACACGACGAAGCGCGACCCCTGGGGCCGGATGCAGGCGATGGCCCGCCCGCCCTATGGCGCAATTACCAGTCCGGTGGATCCCGCGCGGTTCGACGGCCGGCACATCACCGAGATGGTCTACAAGTCCAACGGGCCGGGCTACATCCCGGGTCCGCGCGAGGTGCGGGTCCTTCGCGCGGAGCAGGTCTGGTCGCGCGACCTCCAGACCGGCGCCAAGAAGCAGCTCACCAGCGGTCCCTTCTCTCACCGGGGCGTGACGGTCTCCCCCGACGGGGAGTGGATCGCCTTCACGGCCGATGCGGCGCTCCGCTCCGACTCGGTGGTCCGTGCGGAGTGCGATTCGCTCGCGCTGCTGCCCTACGACGCGCGGCGGGACGAGGCGCCCCGCAACAACTCGGACATCTTCGTCATGGCCGCGGCGGGCGGTACTCCACGGCGGGTCACCAGCGCCAACGGCGACGAGGGCACCCTCGCGTGGTCGCCCGACAGCCGGCGGATCGCGTACGTGGCCAGTCCCACGCGTACCGCCTCGGCCCGCATCTATGTCATCGACGCCGCCGGCGGAACGCCCGACAATCTCCTCGGCGACTGGCAGTACGAACCCGAGCAGCTATCCTGGCTTCCCGATGGGCGCATCGTCTTCAGCGCCTCGATCGGAGGCCGGACCGCGCTCCTGACCGTCGACCCGGCCACGAAAATGCCGGTGGAGTTGCTCGGTGGCCGGCGCCGGCTGTCCGGTTTCAGCGTGGACGACGGCGGCAAGTCGGTGGCCTACGTCGCGACCAGCATGACCAGGCCCGCCGAGCTGTTCATCGCAGGCACGGACGGGCAGAGCGAGCGCCAGCTCACTCGCTTCAACGACACGCTCAATTCGGAGATCGCCTGGTCGGATGCCGAGCGGTTCACCTACAAGTCGGTCGGCAACCTCGAGGTCGAAGGCTGGTTGATGAAGCCCCATGGATACGAGGCGGGCAAGAAGTATCCGTTGGTGCTCTACATCCACGGCGGGCCGCACTCCGCGTACGGCGAGGGCTGGTTCGACGAATTCCAGAACCTGGCCGCGACCGGCATGTGGGTGCTCTTCACCAATCCGCGCGGGTCGACCGGCTACGGCGCGCCCTTTACCTTCTCCACGCGTGGGCGCTGGTTCGCCGAGGACTACCAGGACCTGATGAAGTCGGTCGACATCGCCGCCAAGCGGCCCGACGTCGATTCGACCCGCATGGGCGTGACCGGCGGCTCCTACGGCGGCGTCATGGCCGCGTGGGTCACCGCCAAGACCAACCGGTTCAAGGCGGCGCAAGCGGATCGGATGATCAGCGAGTGGACCTACTGGTATGGGGCGTCGGACGCGCAGGGTCTGACGGAATTCGAGTTTTACGGGAAGCCCTGGGAAAACCAGGCGATGTATGATTCGCTGTCGCCCATTCGCAGGGTAAACCGCGTCAAGACGCCCACGCTGATCGTGCAGTCCGAAGAGGATTTCCGCACCCCGATGGGCAACGCCGATCTCTGGTATCTGGCGCTCAAGAAGCAGGGGGTGCCGGTCGAGCTGGTGCGCTACCCGCGATCCACCCACGAGCTCTCGCGCAGCGGCGAGCCGTGGCTGCTGGTGGATCGTCTGGGCCGGCTCCGGCAATGGTTCGGCTACTGGCTCAAGGGGGAGAAGTCGCCGACGGCGAATGTTGCTGGAAGTGACCGGTAACCAGTGACCAGGAACCAGGGGAAGGTTACGCACTACAACTGGGACAGCATGCCCAGGGAAAAGGTCACCGACCAGCTCGACCGGCGGCTCATCACCGGTGAGCGGATGATGCTGGCGCACGTGTATCTCAAGCAGGGTTGCGTGGTGCCGAAGCACCAGCACGAGAACGAGCAGCTCACCTACATCCTCGAGGGCGCCCTGAAATTCTGGATCGGCGAGGACCAGGAACAGATCGTGATCGTGCGCGCGGGAGAGGTGCTCCACATTCCCGGCAACCTGCCTCACAAGGCCGAGGCACTCGAGGACACGCTCGACGTGGACGTGTTCTCGCCGCCGCGGGCCGACTGGCTCAACAAGACCGACGACTACCTCCGGCAGAAATAAATGGATCTCGGACTCAAGGGACGCGTGGCGCTCATCGCCGCGTCGAGCCGCGGGCTGGGCCGCGCCGTCGCGGAGGAGCTGGCGACCGAAGGGGCCTCGCTGGTGTTGTGCGCCCGGGGAGAAGAGGCGCTCCGGACCGCGGCGGCGGAGCTCATCGAACGCCACGGTGTGCCGGTGCTGGCGCTCAGCGCGGACGTCGGCCGGAAGGGTGAGCCGGAGCGGGTGGTGCGCGAGGGGCTGGCCTGCTACGGGAAGATCGACATCCTCCTCACCAACAGCGGAGGTCCTCCGCCTGGCCCGTTCGAATCGCTGGACCCCGAGACGTGGGACAAGGCCACCGCGCTGGTGCTCTCCAGCGTGGTGGAGTTCTGCCGAGCGGTGCTGCCGGGCATGAAGCAGCGGCGCTGGGGCCGGATTCTGAACGTGACGTCGATCGCCGCCAAGCAGCCGGTGGACAACCTCATGCTGTCGAACAGCCTTCGTGCCGCGGTCACCGGCTTCGCGCGCACGCTGGCCAACGAGACGGCTCCCTTCGGGGTGACGGTGAACAATCTGCTGCCGGGATTCACCGGCACCGAGCGGATGGTGGAGCTCTCGGAGGCCACCGCCGAGCGGGAAGGGATCACCGCCGAACAGGCGCTCAAGCGCTTCACGACTTCAGTGCCGATGGGCCGGATGGGCGAACCGAAGGAGTTCGCCGCGCTGGCCGCCTTTCTCGCCTCGGAGCGGGCGAGCTACATCACGGGGCAGAGCATGGCGGTGGACGGTGGGTGGATAAGAGCGTTGCTATGACCAGTATCGTGACCGGTGACCAGTGACCAGCAGCCGACTTACCGCGACCCTGCTTCTTCTCTGCGCGCCGGCGGCCGCTCGTGCCCAAGCCCCGGCCGGGTTCGACCGCGCCTGGCAATCCCTCGCCTCGGCATGGGACGCCATGCTTGACCGCGAGGGAATTGTCGGAGGCAGCCTGGTATTCGTGAGGGGTGACAGTGTGCTGGGCCGCGAGCACCACGGCTTGGCCGACCTCGCCAGCCGCCGCCCCACCGACGACCGCACCATCTATCACTGGGCCTCGATCACCAAGACGCTCACCGCCATCTCCCTGATGCAGCTCCGGGACCGGGGCCGTCTGTCGCTGGACGACCCCGCCGTCAAGTATGTGCCGGAACTCCGGATGGTGCACAATCCATTCGGACCGATGGAAGGGGTGACGCTCCGGCACCTCCTCTCCCATTCGGCGGGATTCCGGAATCCCACCTGGCCCTGGGGCGGCGACAAACCCTGGCACCCGTTCGAGCCCACCCTGTGGGCCCAGCTCGTAGCCATGATGCCCTACACCGAGGTGCGCACCGCCCCGGGCACCCGCTACAGCTACTCGAATCCGGGGCTGATCTTCGTGGGGCGGACCATCGAAGCGCTTTCGGGTGACGACTATGAGGTCTACGTCGACAAGAACGTGTTCAAGCCCCTGGGCATGATCCACAGCTATTTCGACGTGACGCCCTACCACCTGCTGGCGGTCCGGTCCAATAACTACGAGGTGAAGGACGGGAAGACAGTCGCCAACGGCCTCGACTTCGACACCGGGATCACGGTTTCGAACGGAGGCCTCAACGCGCCGCTCCAGGACATGGTCCGGTACCTGGGGTTCCTCCTCGGGAAGGGTCCGGGTGCCTCGGGTCCGGTCCCGGTGCTGTCCCGCGCCTCGCTCGACGAGATGTGGCGGCCGGTACTGGCCACTTCGGGTGAGGCTTCCGGAGACTCGGTGGCGCTCTCGTTCTTTATCCGACGCGCGGGAGCCCGGCGCCTCATCGGGCACACCGGGAGTCAGCGGGGCTTCCGCTCGTTTTTCTACCTCGACCCCGCCACCGCCACGGCCCTCATCGGTGTGGTGAACACCGCCGCGACCGACGAGGGCCCCGGCCGGCATCCGGACACTGCCCTGATCATTTCCGACATCCTGGCCCGCGCCGCGAAGGAGGTCTGGCCGCTGTTCCGCTAGATTCCCGTCGTGAAACTTTCCCCCGGCGATCGCCGCGGTTTCTTCAAGCAGAGTTTCGGCGAATGGGCCGAGCGGATGCTGGAAAAGACCGAAGAACGGATCGTCCAGCAGAAGTATTTCCGGCCCCCCGGCGCTCTCCCCGAGATGGCCTTCCTGGCCGCGTGCACCCGCTGCGGCGCCTGCGAGCAGGTGTGCCCTCCCCACGCCATTCAGCCGGTGCCTTCCAGCGGAGGACTCGCGGCCGGCACACCCGTCATCAACCATCGGGTCCAGCCTTGCGTGGTCTGCCACGACATGCCCTGCGTGGGGTCCTGCCCCACCGGCGCGCTCACCCTCCCGCCCAACGGGTGGGAGGGCTATCGTTTGGCGTCCATCGAATTTCTGCCCGAGCAATGCGTGACGTACCAGGGAACCCCGTGCCGGGTCTGCGCCGAGGCGTGTCCGGTGGGGGAGCGTGCGCTCGCCATCGACGAGGCGGGGCACCCGGTCCTCCGGATCGAAGGGTGCGTCGGCTGCGGCGTATGTGTCCGGGAGTGCATCACGTCCCCCTCGTCGTTCAATCTTCGATTGCTGGAGGAGTGATGGACGCGCCGTATCGGGTCGAGAAACCCTGGGGGCACGAGCTCATCTGGGCCAGGACCGACCGGTATGTCGGGAAGATCCTGCACGTGAAGGCGGGGCATGTACTGAGCTGCCAGTATCACAACAGAAAAGACGAGACGATGCATGTACTCAGCGGAGAGCTCATCCTCCGCCTCGGCCGGGGCGACGATCTGACCGAGCGGCGCTTCCGGGCCGGTGAATCGGTGCACGTGCCGCCCATGCTGATTCACCAGATGGAGGCCGTGGTGGACAGCGACGTCCTGGAGGCGTCGACCCCCGAGCTGGACGATCTGGTTCGTTTATCCGACCGCTACGGAAGGAGCTGACGCGTGCAGGTCATCATCCCGCTCGCAGGCAAAGGCACCCGACTCCGGCCCCATACCCACCTGGTGCCGAAGCCGATGCTCAAGGTGGCCGGCCGGCCGGTGATGGACTGGGTGATGGACACCCTCAAGCCCCTCGACGTCACCGAGCTGATCTTCATCACCGGGCATCTCAAGGAGCAGGTCGAGTCCTATTCGACCGATCGATACGTGATTCCCTGTCGCTACATCGAGCAGACGGTCCAGGACGGAACCGCCGGTGCGGTGAACCTGGCGCGTCCCTTCGTCACCGGGCCGGTGCTCATCGTGTTCGTCGATACCGTGTTCGAGGCCGATCTCACCCTGATCGACCGGGCCGACGCCGACGGAATCATCTGGGCCAAGGAGGTCGATGACTACCAGCGCTTTGGGGTGGTGGTCACCGACAAGAACGGCTTCATGACGAAGATTGTGGAGAAACCCTCCACCCCGATCAGCAAGCTCGCCAACATCGGCCTGTACTACATCCGCGATGTGGCGGCGCTGTGGGACGGGATCTCGCACGTGCTGGCCGCCCCCGCCAACAAGGGCGAGTATTATCTCACCGACGCCTTCCAGTGGATGATCGAAAAGGGACGCCGCATTCTGACGGCCGAAGTGGCGGGGTGGTACGACTGCGGCAAGCTCGACAGTCTGCTCGAGACCAACGAGATTCTGCTCCGGAAGGGTGCGGCCACGACCCGCGAATACCCCGGCGTCACGATTCTGCATCCGGTACTGATCGAGGAGGGCGTGACGATCGAGCGCAGCACCATCGGACCCAATGTCACCATCGAAACGGGGAGCGTGCTGCGCGGCTGCGAGCTGAGCCACACCATTGTGGGCCGGGATTGCAGCCTGGCCGGTGCCCGGCTCACCCAGAGCATGCTCGGCAATTCGGTGATCATCCGCGACGTCCGGGGCTGCGTCAGCCTGGGCGATCACAGTGAGATCGTCGGAAGCGGCTAGTGGCCGGCGTCGACGATCTCTGCCGCTCGTTTCTCGATCTCTGGTATCACTTCGATCCGGCCGCCGCGACGCGCGCCGGCGCTCCCGGGCAGGACGGGAGGCTGGGCGCCTTCAACGCCGACTCGGTCCGGCTGCACGTGGCCGCACTCCGCTCGATCGCCGGCGCCATCGAGGACCTCGACATCGATGACACCGATGACGAGATCGACCGCACCGGACTCCTCGACCATCTGCGGGTTCTCCTGTTCCGCTTCGAGCACGAGTACCCGTGGCGCCGAAACCCGGCGCTGTGGGTTCGGCACGCGTGCGACGCGCTGGACAGCCTCCTGTCGCGGGAAGTGCCCGATGGGGCGGCTGCGGCCGCCACACTGGCCCGGATCCGGGCGCTGCCCCGCTTCTTCAGCGACGCGCGTGACACTCTCCACCGCCCGCCCCAGCTCCTCGTGGACGTGGCACTCGCCGAGCTCGAGGGGCTGTCGACGCTGATCGTCGCCGCGGCCGCGCGATTTGCCGCGGTGTGGCAGGCGCTGGACGACGACGGGGCCGACGCCCTCGCCGAGGCGGATAATGCGATTGACCGGATGCGAGAGGCACTCCACTCCGAAATCGCGCCCGACCTCTCACCCGGGGGCGTGGCCATCGGGGAGGAGGAGGTGGATCGCCGCCTTCACCACGAG
>JANNGX010000063.1:0-1653 GCA_031404115.1 Gemmatimonadales bacterium
CCTGGAGGAGATGAGCCGCTACGCGAGCATCCCGGTCATCAACGGGCTCTCCGACCTCTCGCACCCCGTGCAGGCCCTGGCCGATTTCCTAACCTTGATCGAAGTGCGCGGGGGGCTCGAAGGGGCGAAGGTCGCCTACGTCGGGGACGGGAACAACGTGTGCCACTCGCTGATGCTGGCCGCGGTCAAGCTCGGGGTGTCGATGTCGGTGGCCGCGCCGGCCGGCTACGATCCCAGCCCGCTCATCGTGGCCAGCGCGGCCCGGAGCGCGACCGAGCTCGGGACGCCGGCGCCGATCGTCACCCGGGACCCGATGGAAGCGGTTGCGGGTGCGGACGCCGTGTACACCGACGTTTGGACGTCGATGGGCCAGGAGGCGGAGGCCGCCGCGCGCGTCCAGGCCTTCCAGGGCTACATGGTGACGGAGACCATGATGAAGGCGGCGGGGCGCGCCGCGGTGTTCATGCACTGCCTGCCCGCGCATCGCGGCGAGGAAGTGTCGGCGGAAGTGATGGACGGCCCGCGCTCCATCGTCTTCGACCAGGCCGAAAACCGGCTGCACGCGCAGAAGGCGGTGATGGCGCTTCTGATGGGCGGCGTTGACGGCGGGCCGCGTCGAGCGTAGCGTGCGGACCATTCCTCGATCCACAGGAGGCTGTTCATGAGACGAACGATGGTCCTCGCCCTTGCCGGCGCCTTGCTGCTCTCGCTCGCACCGGCCGCGCCCGCGCAAATCTCCGTTGGCGGGCCCAAGCCCCTGGCCACCAACGCCACGAACTGGGACGGCCTGTCCATCGACCTCATGTCGGTGGAGCGGAAGGGGAGCGTGCTCACCGTCAAGTGGGCGGTGCGGAATACGGGCGCCAAGCAGGCCCGGGCCCAGTTCGGGATGACGGGGAGGGACCAGACCACCTACGTCCTCGACGAGGAGAGCGGGACCAAGTACTACGCCCTCACCGACAAGGAGAAGAACACTCTGGCCTCCGAGCACGTGTACATCGGCAGCGACACCTACGGCATCGACGACCCCATCGAGCCGGGGGCGACCAGCCGGTACTGGATGAAGTACCCGGCCCCGCCGCCGGCGGTAAAAGCGATCAACGTCTTCTTCTCGAAGACGGAGCCGTTCGAGGGCGTGGCGATTACCGACAAGTGAGGATGCGCGCTCCCGGCTGCATCCTGCTGGCGGCGGTGGCGGCGGCCTGCGGAGAAACGGCCCCCGCTCCACCGCCCCCGGCCACCGTGGCGCCGGCCCGCAGCGCCGGCGGCGTCACCGGCAGCAGCTCCGTGGGGATCCCCGCGGCCGGCGGTTGGACAGATCCGGAGCCGCCGGGGGCGCAGGCCATCGCCGAGCAGAACGTCTCCGCACCCTGGAACGCCGACAAAGCCACCCGCCTGCAGATGTCGATCACGACCCTCGTGAACAGCACGACGGGCCTGATCGGCGCCCGCACCGCGGTGGCCGCAGCCTCGACGACGCTCGACGAGCGGCTGACCCGCTTGAACGCCCAGACCACCGGCACCGAGATCACGATCCGGCTGCCCGGCTCCGTCCTCTTCGACTTCGATTCCGCGGTGATCCGCCCCGACGCCGAGCGGACGCTCACCGACGTCGCGGAGGTGCTCAAGTCGTACGCCCAGCGGCCGATGCGC
>JANNGX010000064.1:0-16602 GCA_031404115.1 Gemmatimonadales bacterium
TCGTGGGAAATCAGGTCAAGCCTGCTTTTTCAGCGCCCCCATCGCTTCAAGCCCGACCGGGAGCAGGAGCAGCGTGACCAGCGTGGAGAGCGTCAGGCCACCGACCACCACGATCGCCAGGGGCCGCTGCAGCTCGGCGCCAGAGCCCAGCCCCAGCACCAGTGGCAGCAGCCCTCGATGGCAAAGGGCTTGGCGAGATAGTCGTCGGCCCCGGCATCGAGGCCGGCCACCCGTGCAGAGAGACCGCTCCGGGCGGTCAGCATCAGGATGGGGGTCCTGCCTCCCCGAGCGCGCCACCGGCGGCAGACTTCGAATCCGTCAATGTCGGGGAGTCCCAGGTCGAGCACCACCATGTCGTAGTCGAAGATGGCGAGAGCTTCGAGGGCGGCGGCGCCGGTCTCGGCGACATCCGCCGCCCAGGTCGCTTCCCGAAGCGCTCTCCTGACCAGATCGGCAACCTCCGGCTCGTCTTCGACTACCAGAATCCGCATCAGCCGACGGGGGGCTTCTTCGCGGACGGCTTCAGCGAGGCCTTTTTCGGAGGCGCCGGATCCTCGTGCTCGGTCGTGATGACGGCGCCAGTATTCGCGTCGATGTTGACCTCCTCGATACCCTTCATGCCGGGTTGCTGCAGGTCGAAGGTATAGATCAGCCTCCCGTCTTCCTTCTCGAGCTCGCCGCTCTTGATCACGGCATGGGGGAACTGCGCCTGCGCGGTCTTGATGGCGTCGGCCGGCGCCACTTTCGCCAGCTTGAACATCCCCTGCTTCTCCTCCTTCACCGTGACTGGAGTGCTCTGGGCCACGACGCCCGAGGCGAGCCCGAGTGCGAGAACGATGGCGGTGAGGGTTGACCGATTCCGTGTCGACATACGATGTGCCTTCCGGTGAAGGATAGCCGATCCTTCTGGATCGGTCGAATGAAGCTATCAGGCCACCATGACAGGAAGATGACGCGCCCACCGGGTTATGCCGCGATGGCCGCTCCGCACGATTGGACCACTCCGAGACACTCGCCGCAGAGCTCGGTGCCGGCTTTGCGCCCCATGATCGCCATGACCTCATCCCAGGGCAACGATGCCCTATACGGCCGCTCCGCGGTGAGCGCCTCGGTGACGTCCGCCACGGCGAGCGCCCGGGCCGGAAGCGACAGGCGGTCCGCCGCCAGGCCCCGATGATAGCCGCGGCCGTCGAGTCGCTCGTGGTGTGACGCGGCAACCTCCGCCAGGTCCCTGAGGTGAGCCACCCGGTTCAGAATGTCGTAGGTATGCTGCGGATGCCGCCGCATCTCGACCCACTCGCGGTCGGTGAGGGGACCGGGCTTGTCGAGGATACGGTTGGAGACGCCGAGCTTCCCGATGTCATGCAGCAGCCCGGCGCGCCGGAGCTCGGTTGTTTCTTGGGGAGAGAAATTCAGTGCGCCGGCGATCCGGACCGCGATGGTGGACACGTTTTCCGAGTGCCGGTAGGTGTAGGGAGATTTCGCGTCAACGATTTTCGCGAAGGCCTCCGCGATGCGATCAAGCTTGGCTTCATCGGCAAACAGCACCTGGTCTTCCGGCTCGTGAGACTTGAGGTGGGCGCGAATGTCGTCGGACACCACGAATCCCCAGAACGCCCGGTCATCCCGGAAGCTCTCGAGGGCGCGAACCAGCTCGGGGTCGAACCAGCTCCCTCGCCGCTTCCGCGCGACGGCATAGGCCTCGGGCACCCCCACCCCCTGCGCGAAGACTGCGATGGTCTGCGCCAGGCAAGTGATCCGCCCAAACACCGGAATGGCGGCGCCCGTAAGCCCCATCGGGTGGCCGCTCCCGTCCCAGTGCTCGTCAAGATTGCGGATCGCTTCGGCGGTGGCCTCCGGAAATTCGAGCATCCGCGCAATATCGGCCCCGCGCTCGCAGCGGATCGCAGTCATCTCCCGGCCGACGGCGGAGGCGTTCATTCCGATGGACACCACGCCGCGGAGTCGCCGGAGAGGGGACCCCCCCGGCGCGGCATGCTGGAGAGCGTACCGGAACGCTTCGACGGGGCGGGTCCAGTCGATCAGCTTGTGATCGTGCTTGAGCGTAAGGTCGTCGGCCTGGAACAGGGAGCACAGCCGGGCGGCGTTGCTGGAGCAGCCGGCGTCCTTGAGGAGCAAGGCGTAGAAGAGTGCCGAGCGCTCCCGGGCGGAGAGGCCGATCTCCTCGGCGAGCCGCATCCCGATCAGGCAGGTGCGCGCCGCGTGGCCCTCGGCCTGCCCCTCGGTCAGATCGAGGGCGTACGAGAGGGCAGCCAGAATTCCGGAGAGACGGAGACTCTCGTCGAGCAAGGGGGATGGACTCATCACGCCGCGAATGGTGCAAGGCTCGGACCACCGGTCCAGAGTCGAGAGGGCATTACCTTGCGGGACAATGACTTGGGCGTTCTGCCAGACGGCCCCTATCTTGCACTTACCTGCGCATATGTCCCCCCTCAGCGCCCACCGCCATCGCATCGCCATCGTCCTCGGCACCCGGCCCGAGGCGATCAAAATGGCGCCGGTGATCAGTGAGCTGAGGCGGCGCCCGCAGCAATTCGAAACCGTGGTCATCACCACCTCGCAGCAGCGGGAGATGCTGGCGCAGGCGATGCACGCATGCAAGATCACCTCCGACATCGACCTGGGGCTCACCCACGAGAATCAGACCCTCGCCAATTTCACCGCGCACGCACTGCTGGCGCTGACGGACACATTCCGCAGGATGAAACCCGATATCCTCCTCGTACAGGGCGATACCAGTACGGTGATCGCTGCGGCGCTGGCGGCGTTCTACAACGGCGTCCCGATCGGGCATGTCGAGGCCGGTCTCCGCTCCGGCGACTCGCGGCGTCCCTTTCCCGAAGAAGTGAATCGCCGCATGGCGAGCTGCGTCACCGACCTCCACTTCGCACCGACCGAGCGGGCCCGACAGAATCTCCTGGCCGAGCGGGTGGCCGATGAGCACATTTACGTCACCGGCAATACCATCGTGGACGCGCTGGCCGTGATGCGGCACGACGGCGTGTTCGACGATCCCGCGCTCAACCGTGTGGGGTGGAATGTGAAGCGGGTGGTTCTCGCCACTGTACACCGGCGCGAAAACCTCGGCCAGGGCCTGCGCAACGTATGCGCGGCGTTCCGCCATCTGGTGGAGCTGGACGACGGGCTCGAGATCGTCTTCCCGGTGCATCTGAATCCCATGGTGCGGGAGACAGTGTACGAGGAACTCCATGACGTGCCCGGCATCACCCTGCTGGAGCCGCTGGCGTACGCCGACCTGATCGAGGTGATGCGCCGCAGCGCGCTGGTGCTTACCGACTCCGGCGGCATCCAGGAGGAAGCGCCGGCGATGCGCAAGCCGGTGCTCATCCTCCGGACCGTCACCGAACGGCCCGAGGTGATCGAATCGGGGTTCGGAAGGCTGGTCGGCACCGACCGGGACGCTATCGTGTCCGCGGTCACCAGCGTGTTAGGCAACCCAGCGGTCTATCGCGCGATGACCTCGGGCGAGAATCCCTTCGGCGACGGGCATGCCGCGGAAAAAATCGTGGATATCATCGCCGAGCGGTTCCGGATCGGCCGGCTTTTCGCGGCCCCGGTGGTAGATACGCCGGTTCCCCAGCACTGAGGCGTTCATGAAACTATTGCTCGCGGCGACGCTGGGACTGTGCTGGTTCCCCGGTTCCGCGGCGGCCCAGGCACCGGCCAAAGGCGCGAGCTGGGTCGAGGTCGGGGGCTACTATCACCGGGTCTCCGGCGGCTTCGGCGGCTGGAAAGGCGGATACGTCCGGGGAGTGCTCAGCGGCGCGCGAAACGTCTGGTACCTGGATGCCCGGGCGCAGGAGGCCTTCCGTGACTCCGGGGTCTACGGCGGGCTTGCCAACGTGCACACCTTCGGCAGCCGAGTCTATACCCAGGTGAGCGTCGGTGGCGGCAGCGGCACATACGTGCTGCCGGACCTCAGGCTGGACGCGGCGCTCGCGGTCAAGCTGGGCGCGGACAGATCCATGGTGGTGACGGCGGGCGGCACGTTTCTGAAGGCCAAATCGGTGTACCAGGACCGCGCCCTATTCGGAGGGCTGGCGTGGTACGCGGGCCCTGCGGTGGTGGAGGTTTTCGGACGGATCAACTGGAGCAATCCGAACGCGGTGCGCTCGGAGCGGATCAACGGCGCCGTCACCGTGGGGCGCGCCGGGCGCCGTCTCGTCGTAATTCGGGCGGGGGCCGGCACCGAGGGCTATCAGCTGACCGGTGTTGCTTCAACCCTGCGCCGCTTCAGAAGCCAGGAGGCGGGACTGTCGTGGCGCGAGTGGACCGGCGGGCGCTTCGGGCTGGTGCTGGCGGCCGAGCTCTACCACAACCCCTTCTACACTCGCGCCGGGGTGAGTGCGGGCGTTTTCCGTGGCTGGTAGGTCCACACGGGCGGCGCTGGACCGGGCCCGCCGGCTGGAGGCCATGCGGGTGCGCGGAGTGCGGGGCGGCGTCATCGCGCCGCACCGCTCGATGGTGGGCCTGCCGTGGACCGTCTGGCGGCTCGCCACCACGCTGGTGCTCTCGCTCGGCGGATTCGCGCTGGTCGTCGCGTCCCTGCCCTGGCTCGGCCGGTTCTGGCAGATGCTTTTCGAACGGGTCGGTGCCTTCACCGGCATCGATGCCCCGATCGGCGATCAGCAATTCAGCCTCCCCGGCAACATCCACTTCACGTTGCCATTCATCGCGGCCGTCACTCCCCAGCCCGACGTCGGGGTCCTCTGGATCGCCAGCGCGGTGGCGGCCGCGATGGTGCTCGTGAGCTTCCTGCTGCCGGAGCGCTTCACCCCGCTCAATTACCTTCTCAGGCTGCTGGCGTTGCTCCAGGGCTCCTCGATTCTTTTTTTTGCCGCCTCCGCCGAACCGTTTCCGTACCGCCTGCTGGACCACGTCTTCGTGCTCGAGAGCGCGGGACTGGTGGTGATGGGGCTGGTGCCCCTGGTGCTCGGGTTTACGCTGCACGTGTTCGACCTGGCGCTCTGGAAGAAGCTCCTGCTCACGCTCGCGATCCTGACCCATCTGGCGGTTTTCGTTCCGCTCCAGGCGCTGGTGCATATATGGCTCGTGATGCACGGCACCGCGGTCGTCATGCCGGTCCTGTTCCTGGTGTTCGGGCTCCTGCTGGATATCCTGGTGTTCGTGTCGTTCTACGGCTGGGCGCTGTCGTGGCGCGGTGAGCTGGAACGGCGCATGGTGCGCCCGCCGGCGCACCTGTCGCCGAAGGGAGGCCGCACGTGAGGCTCGCCCTGCTGATTCCGCTCTACCTGATCGTGACCGTGCTGGTGGTCTACACCATCCGGCACTACCTGTTCACATTGAACCGGCTGTTCGGGCGTCATCGCCAGCCCTATGTGGACATCGGCACCGCTGCGTGGCCCACGGTGGCGGTGTTCGTGCCCTGTCACAACGAGGAGCGGGTGCTGGCCCATTTGCTGGACGCGCTGCTCGCTTGCGACTATCCGGAGCAGCAGCTGAAGATCATCCCGATCGACGACCGCTCCACCGACGCCACCGGCCGGATCATCGACGGCTATGCCACGCGCTTCCCTGGCCGGGTGCATCCGATTCATCGGAGCGATGGCAAGCCCGGCAAGGCCGCCGCGCTCAAGGAAGCCGCCGGCGCCTCGGACGCAGGGATTCACCTCGTGTTCGACGCCGACTACCTCCCGGGACGGGGGCTCATCAAGCAACTGGTAGGACCGTTCTTTGATCCGGAAGTCGGCGCCGTGATGGGGCGGGTGGTGCCGATGAACGTCGGCAAATCACTGCTCACCCGCCTGCTCGATCTGGAGCGGACCGGCGGCTACCAGGTGGACCAGCAGGCCCGGATGAATCTGAGACTGATTCCCCAGTATGGCGGCACCGTGGGTGGCGTGCGCCGGGCCGCGCTGCTGGACGTGGGCGGCTGGCGGGACGACACCCTGGCCGAAGACACCGACATGACTTTCCGCCTGGTGCTCGCCGGATGGGAGGTCGTCTACCAGAACCGCTCCGAATGCTACGAGGAGGTGCCGGAGAACTGGCCCAGCCGGATCCGGCAGATCAAGCGCTGGGCGCGGGGACACAATCAATCGCTGGCCGCGTACTGGTGGCCGCTGCTCAAGCGACCGGCCCATATCCGTCGCCGCGTCGTGGCGGACGGACTGCTGCTGCTCGGAGTCTTCGCCGTAGGGCCGCTGCTCCTGATTGGCTGGGCGCTCGCGGTGGTGCTGTACTACCTGGGTGTGCAGCTTTCGGCGGGCATCCTGGCCATCCTGGCCGTGGCGATGTACAGCACCCTGGGAAATTTTGCCGCCTTCTTCGAGGTGGCGGCCGGGGCACGGCTCGACGGCTCGCGAGGCAGGATCCGGCTGTTGCCGTTTCTGATTCTCGGATTTCTGGTGAGCCTGATGGCCGTGTCGTGGGCGACCGTAGCGCAGATGGCCACCTTCTGGCGGCCTCATGACCCCTGGGAAAAGACCGAACGGTACGGTTCGGCTGATCGCCGGCCGCCCAACGGGGACGCCTGACATGCTGCCCTTCCTCGCGCTCCTCGCAGCCACCATGGTCTGGTTCCTGTTGCCGATGATTCCGGCCATGCGGGAGCTCATCCGGCCCACCGATATCGCGCCACTCGAGGTGGTGGACCGTTCATCCGGATATGTCGCATACTTCGCACGCAACTTCCGCAGCTACCTTGAAAAGCAGATGGCCGCGCTTCCCGCGGAGGCGCAGGCCGGGGACTACCTGGGCAAGCTTCCCGATGGAACCCAGTTCATCAGGGTACACAAGTCCGCGGACGGCCTGGCGCACGAGACGGAGGTCGGGACCCAGAATCGCCTGGTGGTGCTCGATACCCCGCTCACGCTCCCGGGCAGCGAGTTGTTCCTGATGGAGGTCTACGCGCGGGCCACGCTGATCGGGGGCCCCAACGCCGTGTATCGCGCTATCTACGCAGAGCGGGACCTCGGCCTGGGCGAATCGAGCAAGGTGCTGCGGTGGGCGCATGCCGGCGGGACGCTCGGGGTGAGCAGCCACAGCGTGCTCCGGGGCCGGGCAACGTCGGACAAGCGCGTCGTGCTGGGGCAGAACGTGGTGTTCGAGCGGATTGGCGCCCCCGTGATCTCCGTGGCCCGCGAAAACGAGCCGCCACCTCCGCCACCCTCGAGCCCCAGGGAATTCCGGTTGCCCAAGGGATCCACGCGTGTGGGCGACCACATGCGGGTGCACGGTGACCTGGAGATTCCCGAAGGAGTGCGCTTCCTGTCGAGCCTGGTAGTGACCGGGACCTTGCGCATCGGCATGGGCACCATCGTCGAAGGAAGCGTGAAGGCGCACCGGGACGTGGAGCTCGCGGACGAGGCCCAGGTCCGCGGGGCCGTAGTGGCCCGGCGGCGGGTCATGGTCGGGGCGGCAGCGTGGATTGGGGGCCCGGTCATCGCGGAGGAACGGATCAGGCTGGGACGCGACGTGGTGGTGGGCGGGCCCGGAATGCCTGCCACAGTGAGCGCGCCGGAGGTGGAGCTCGCGAACGGGGCCACGGTGTACGGGCAGATCAACGCGCCGATGGGCGGGAGGACGTTTTGAAGGCAGGCATCCTTCGGTTCGGCGTGCTGGCGGTGGCGGCGCTGGCGCTCTACCTCGATGGATAATCTCACCCACACGCTGGTCGGACTCGCGTTGGCCGACTCGGGGCTCAAGCGCACAACCCGGTTCGGCACCGCGGTACTGGTCGTGGGCGCGAACCTGCCGGACCTCGACGGACTCGTGTATTTCGCGGGGAGCGGCACCGACGCCCTTGCGTTTCGGCGCGGCTGGACCCACGGCGTCCTCGCGATGGTGGTGCTCCCGCTCTTGCTCACCGCGGCCGCGCTTGGCTGGAGCCGGCTGGCCGGCCGGCGCCGCGACGAGGGACTGGCCATCCAGGCGGACCCCGGCTGGCTGCTCAGGCTTGCGACCATCGGTATCTGGAGCCATCCGCTCCTCGACCTGCTGAACACGTACGGGGTCCGGCTCCTGATGCCTTTTTCAGGAAAGTGGTTCTACGGCGACGCCTTGTTCATCATCGACCCTTGGGTGTGGGCGGTCCTGCTGCTCGGCATAATCTTTTCGAGGCGGCGGAGACGCCGAGCCGCCTCCCCCGCGGAATCGAACCGAGCCACCCGGCCGGTTCGGGTGGCGCTCGGTGTAGCCGCCGCCTACGCGCTGGTCATGGCCATTTCCTCCCGGGCGGGACGGGCCTACGTCGAGCGGTGGTCGCAGGCGGCCCAGCGCACGATGGTCGCGCCGGTGCCCGGGACGCCGTTCCGGCGCGAAGTCATTCGAGACCTGGGCGGGAAGTACGAATTCGGGGAGCTCATCCTGTTGCCGCCGGCCTACACCCGATCCAGCGTCGAATCCACCGGAAGCGACGCGGCGGCGGTCCGCGTTGCCTCAGCCACACCGGCTGGGATCCAGTTCCTGCAGTGGTCCCGCTTTCCCCGATTCGTAACCGCGCGCCTGGGCGACGGCATGCGCGTCATCATGAGCGACGCGCGCTATGCGAATCCCGGCGGCGCATCCTGGGCAAGTGTGGTGATCACGGTACCGAGGGAGGGCAGATAGACCGTTGGTCGAGAGGGGTCATCCTTGGCCTCCGATCGCGCCGCATACGAGACCGACCCTGAGGAAGAGATGCGACGGTGGACGTTTCGCGGGGTTTCCCGGGACTTCGCCCCGCTTGAGACCCGAGAGAATTTCCCACACGCCGCTGCCGGGGAGTCCGCGCCACACCGGGCTCGGGTCGCGCCCCGGGCCCACCACGCCTTCGCGCCCCCCGTGCCGCACCCTGAGCGTCCGCCCCGAATCGGAAACCACGTTGCCGACCAGCACCAGGCTGTGCCAGACCGCGGCATGCGCGCTGTCCCGCGCCACCAGCGAGTCGGTTCCCAGCATGGCGGTCTCGGCCACGATCACCTTGGGGGTCCCCGGTGTGAAAGTGATCACGTCAATCTCGCGGAACACCTCCTTGCCGCGAGATTGAGCGAAGAGGGTATACCGGATGAGGTCGACCGAGTCCTTGGTACGCCGAATCGCCTCCAGGCGGGGAGTGCCGCGCACCTTCCAGGTGATGTGCACCGTATCGCCGGCGCAGACCCGCGCGGGCTGAATGTCGAAGGCCTGGATCTTGGGACCACATCCGACGAGCATCAGGGAAACCCCGGCTCCCCAAGCGCTCCTGCGGAGCCGGGTGCGAAACATGCGATCTCTTTTTCTGGGACGCCCTCAACATGGGACCGGGACGTGCGACCGTCAACTTGGGCCTTCACAAAGCTGTCAGAGTGTCCCTCTGGCGCCTCGGGTCTTCCCTGATAGTTTCACCGTGCATGCCTGCCCCAAACCTCATAGGCCCTGAGCCGCGCAGCACCCCTTCCACCCTGAAAACCGGTGGTGGATCGACCCATCCGCTCCCCGATGATCTGCTCCGTGAGGGAGCGGCCCCCTATTTCGCGGGCGGCGCGGTTGCCCAGGCCACCAGCTCCGCTACCGTGTCGCGCCGGTGCCTCCCACGACATAAATTGTCTCAATGACACCAGCGGGCGACCCTCGCATCATCCCCGGCGACCCACCCCCCGACGATGGGGAGGCGATCAGCCCCGACGTCTGGGGCTTCCGAGACTCCGGCTTTGCCCTGCTGCCCAGCGGGAGCGTGACCATGACCGGGGCCCGCTATCCCCTCTCCGGGGCCGACCTGCCCGACCTGCTCCCGTGGATCAAGGGTGTGATGGCCGTCGATTTCCCGATCACCGACACCCACGATTCGGGCTATCCGCCCGAGGTGCCGGCGCCCCGCGAAAACCTTGGCTTCCTGCGCGAGGTGCACACACTTCTCCCCGAGGGATCCGCCACCCAGAACCCGCTGATCCGCCTTCGTCACGGACACGGGCACACGCTGGAAGAGATGTACGCGATCAAGTACGGCCGGATCGACCGGGTTCCCGACCTGGTGGTCTTCCCCCGCACCCAGGAGCAGGTGAACGCGCTGGTCGAGGCCGCGACCCGGCATGACGTGTGCCTGGTTCCCTATGGCGGCGGCACCAATGTGACCGACGCACTGCGCTGCCCCGTCGATGAAGCGCGGATGATCGTCTCGGTGGATCTCAAATGGCTCAACCGGATTCTCTGGATTGATCCGGTCAACCTGATGGCCTGTATCGAAGCGGGGGCGGTCGGCCGCCACATCCAGGCCCAGCTTGCCAGCCACGGGTTCACGGTGGGTCACGAACCCGACAGCGTCGAATTCTCCACCTTGGGCGGGTGGATCGCCACCCACGCCAGCGGGATGAAGAAGAACAAGTACGGCAACATCGAAGACCTCGTGCTCGACCTCCACGTGCTGACGCCGATGGGCCCGCTCACCCGGAGCGCCACGGCGCCCCGCGAATCGGCGGGGGTGGATGCCCGCCGGTGGATGCTCGGCTCCGAGGGTACCCTGGGCATCATCACCCGCGCCACGGTCAAGATCTTTCCCCTGCCGGAAGTCGAACGCTACGACGCTATCATCTTTCCGAGCTTCGAGAAAGGCGTCGATTTTCTCTTCGACCTCACCCGCGAGGCGACCCCGCCCGCCAGTGTGCGGCTGGTGGACAACCTTCAGTTTCAGCTGAGCCAGACCCTGAAGCCCCGCGCCACGGGAATGAAGGCGCTGGTCCGCAAGTTCGAAAAATTCTACGCGACCAGGCTCAGGGGATTCGATCCGCGACGCATGGTGGCCTGCACCCTGCTCTACGAGGGCACCCGACGCGAGGTGGACGCGGAGGAGGCCGCGGTGCGCCGGCTGGCGAAGCGCCACGGAGGGATGCGGGCCGGAGCGGACAATGGAAAGCGGGGCTATCAGCTCACCTTCGGGATCGCCTACATTCGCGATTTCGTGATGCGGCACCACATCCTGGGCGAATCGTTCGAGACGTCGGTGCCGTGGACCCAGGCGCTCTCGCTCTCCGACAACGTGAAGCGGCGGGTGGCCGACGAATACGCCGCGCGGGGACTCGCTGGGAAGCCGTTCGTCACCTGCCGGGTGACCCAGGTGTATCAGACCGGCGTCTGCATCTATTTCTACTTCGGGTTCCACCACAAGGGACTCGCACGGCCCAACGAAGTGTATGCCCAGCTGGAGCACGCGGCGCGGGACGAGATCCTCAAGTCGGGCGGCTCGCTCTCGCATCACCACGGCATCGGGAAACTTCGTCAGGGTTTTCTTCCCCGGGTGATGTCTCCGGCGACGCTCGCGTGGGCCCGGGAAATGAAGCGCAGCATCGATCCCGGGAACATCTTCGGCATCGGGAATCAGTGCATGTCGGACAACGAGAGCGCCTCCACCGCGTCCGGTCCTGGTCATGATTGAGCCGCGTCGGACCGTCCTTCTTACCGGAGTCACCGGATTTCTGGGCAAGGTCGTCTTGTCCGAGCTGATCCGCCGCAGTGAGGAGCTCGGAATCGATCGCGTCTACGTGGTGATCCGCGCCCGGGGCGAGAAGAGCGCCGCGGAGCGCTTCGACGGCGAGGTCGCGGGCTCGGCGTGTTTTTCCCGGCTTCCCTGCGGGTGGCGGGGCGCCGTGACGGTGCTCGACGGCACGCTGGAAAGGCCGGGACTGGATCTGGGGGCCGCGCGCGAGGAGCTGGTGCGCCGGGTCACTCACATTGTCCATACCGCCGCATCGGTGAGCTTCGACCTGCCCATCGCGTCCGCGGCCCGTTCCAACATCACGACCGCTCTCAACATGCTCGAGCTGGCGCGGCACTGTCCCCATCTGGAGCGGTTCGTCTCCACCTCCACCGCCTACGTGACGCCCCACACCGACGACGACGCTCCCATTCCGGAGGCCCTGAGCCCGTTGCCCGCCCCGGCCGAAGAGCTCCTGGCCTTGATCGAATCCGGTCGGGCAGTCGAATCGGATCTGCTGGCGCGCTCCGGCCATCCCAACACTTACACGTTCACCAAGTCCATCGCCGAGCACCTCCTGGTGGCCCGCCAGGGCCGGGTTCCGCTCACCATCATCCGTCCCAGCATCATCTCGGCGAGCCGGGAACACCCCTTCCCCGGCTGGATCGACAGCACCTCGGGGTTCGGCGCGTTCGTCCTGCTGATCGGACTCGGCCACCTCCGCGCGATGGTGGGGCGGCCGAACGCCCGGCTCGATCTGATTCCGGTCGACGAAGTGGCCGAGCGCATTCTCTCCGCCTGCGAGCGCGACGGGGGGACTGCCATACGGCACGCCGTGGCCGGGCCCGCGCTGTCACCCACGGTGCACCAATGCTGGGAGGAGATCCGGGATTTTTACCGGACCCACCCGGTGGCCCGGCGCCCCGAGATGCACTACATGGGCCCCCGGGACGTGCGGTTCCGGATGGCCGACCTGGTGTACCACCGGATCCCCATCGCGGTAACGGCGGCGCGGTCGCCCCGGATGCGGGCCAAGGTGAGGTCGCTGGCCGCCCGGCTCGCCTATCTCAACCAGGTGTTTCCCTACTTCACGTCGCGCTCGTTCGCATTCCAGTCCTCGCGGCCGCTGGACGGGGGCTTCGCGCCCGTCCGATACGTGCACACAGTCTGCGGCGGCGTGTACCGGCATATTCTCCGCCGCGACCTCGCCGAGTGGCCGCTGGCGGGGCGGCGCCACGCCGGCCATGGCGACGACGCCCGCTGGGCGCTGGGGCAGCCCCATGGCAACATGTGGATCCGCACGGCGTCGTGGCTGGCGACCAAGGTGCTGCGCCGCTCGGTGGAGCGGGTGACCGTCGACCTGCCGTCCTTCGAAGCGGCCCGCCAGGCCGCGGTCCCCGGCTCGGCGCTGGTGATTGTGCCGAATCACCGGAGCTATCTCGACTTCGTGCTGATGAGCTACCTGGCCTTTGCGCGGCCCGATCTGGGCATTCCCATTCCCCACATCGCCGCCACGATGGAATTCGGAAGCATCCCGATCCTGGGCCGGGTGCTCGCCGCGATGCACGCCTTCTACCTGAGACGCGGCTCTGGACGCGAGGACCCCGAGCTTACCAGCCGGGTCCACGCGCTGATCCGTCAGGGCAAGACTCTCGAATTCTTCGTGGAAGGACAGCGGAGCCGCTCCCGGGAGTTCCTGCCCCCCAAACGCGGCTTGTTGCGCTGTCTGCAAGCCACCGGCACGCCATGCACCCTGCTTCCCGTGGCGCTCACCTACGATCGGGTGCCCGAAGAATCAGCCTTCGCGGCGGAGCTGTCGGGTGGACCCAAGCCCAGGATGCGGATCGGTCCGCTCATTTCGTGGGTCATCGCGGTCTGGCGCGGGCAGATCGATCTCGGGCGCATTCATATCGCCTGCGGCGAGCCGATTCATCTCGATGAACACTGCGATGTCGCCGAGGTGAGCTGGGAGGTGATCGAACGGCTCCGGGCCGCGAGCGCCATCACCACCTATCACCTCGAAGCCTATCTCTCCCATCACCCCGAAGACGGGATGGACGCCGCGGTCCTCCGCCGGGCCATCGAAGAGCGCGGCGGCAAGGTGCTGGAAAGTCACCTCCATCCCCCCGCGGACCTCCACCCGCTCATCGCCGCTACCCTTCGTCAGCAGTTCGCCCACTTCCTGGATACTCCCGGCGTCGCGGGGGAGACCGCTGGATCCGCCGGCAGGTTCCGGGAGCGGGAGCCGGTGGCATGATCCAGGGCCCCTGGCTCGTAACCGGCGCCAGCGGGTTTCTGGGACGTCACCTCCTCAACGAAATCCAGGCCGCCGGCGACTCCCGCCGGATCGTCGTGCTGGTGCGCAGTACCAGGGAATGGCACGCAATGGAGTGGACCCGCGCACTCGCGCGGATCGACACGGTCACCGGGTCGGTCACCGAGCCGGCTGAATGGGACAGGGATCCCAAGCTCGATGGGCTGGCCGGCATCTTTCACCTCGCTGCGCTGGTCCGGCACTGCCGCCGCGACGCGGACGAGGTCTACCACATCAACGTACGCGGCACCGCCGCAATGGTCCGGCTGGCGGCGAAGCGGGGCTGCCGGATCGTGTTCGTCTCGACCTCGGGGACGGTTGCCTGCTTTCGTGACCCGACGAGCAGCGCCGACGAAGAATCGGCCTTCTGCCAGACGGAAGTTGCCGGCTGGCCGTACTACGATTCCAAGATCGAAGCCGAGCGCGAGGCCCGCCACCTGGCGGACCAGCTCGGCGTCCCGCTGGTGATCCTGCGGCCGCCGGTGCTCCTGGGCCCCGGAGATCACCGATTCCGGTCGACCAACCATGTGAGCCGGTTCCTGCGCGGAAAACTGCCGTTCCTGGTTCAAGGCGGCATGCACTTCGCGGACGTGCGCGACGCGGCCCGGGCCCTCCCGTGCGCGATGATCAGAGATCAGCCCCGCCCCGTGTACCATCTTCCCGGCGCCATTTCGAGCATCGAGGAATTCTTCGCGCTCACCGCCCAGGTATCCGGGCGACGGGCCCCCGGCGTGGTGCTGCCCTGGCGCACCGCGTGGTGGCTGGCCCGGCTCAGCGCTCCCCTGCGTATCCTGCCCGACCCCGTCATCATCGAGATGGCGGCGCACTACTGGGGAATGCGATCCCGGTACGCGGAGGGTGAGCTCGGATACCGCAGCCGGTCCCCTGAAGAGACTCTGACGGATACCGTGGCCTGGCTTATGGCTCATCACCCCGCGCTGGCTGCATGAGGTGGGAGCAGGCGTCACTCGACGCGCTCCTGTACCGGATGTTCGATTTCGAGATCCGGGTGCCGCGGCCACTGCGGTCGCCCTACCGCGGAGCGGTGTTCATCCTCGGGATGGGCCTGGGATTGCGCGGCAAGATCCTCATCGTTGCGATGTTCAGCGCGCTGGTCTTCCTGCTGGGCCCGTTGCATGGCCCGCTGCTGCTCCTCCTGTTGACGCTGATCGCGATGGCGGCGGGGGCACTCGCGGGCGTGGTCTACGGACTGCTCCACCCGCTGCCCAAGGGGGGAGATTTCGGCGTCTGGCTCCGATGGGCGCTCTCGATCTACGTCTATCTGCTGAGCCTGACGGTGCTCATTCCACGGGGACCTTTTTCGATCCGGGATCCCTCGTTCCATCTGCTCGCCTGGGTCTTTGCCGCGCTGGGCGCTCTGGGGCTGGTGCTCACCGACGATCGCGGCGCCAGCCGTCTTTCACCCCGGCAATTCAAGCTGATGCAGAACAAGGTGCTGCTGCGCGCCGCCCCGCGCCGGATGTGGGCGGCGATGCGAAGAAAGCGGTGGAAATTTGAGGCCCGGCGAAAGGCGCTGGAGCAGGAGGTTACCCGGCGGCCGGAAGCGGTGACGGCGCTCCGGGCGATGCTCCTCGACCTCAGTACCGATCTGCTCCAGATACGTCGGGGCCTGGAGCGGTCCCCAAGGGAGCCGGGAATGAGTTCCGACGACATCGCCGACCTGAACGCGTGGATAGAACGGGTGGAGCGCCAACTAGGTGCCCTGCCGGTGCCCGAAGTGAGCCCCTCGTGGACGGCCGAACGCCCCGCCGGCCAAGCCTCAGGCTCGAGCGGCGGGGCGCCGGAATAGGAAGGATTTCAGACGATTCGACGGCCCTGGATGACGCGAATCACCACGACGATCAGGGCAATGACCAGCAGAACATGGATGAACCCGCCGAGCGCGTATCCGCCCACCATGCCCAGCAGCCAGAGAATAATGAGAACCGCAGCGATGGTCTCGAGCATTTGGTGTCCCTTTCAGATCAGATATGTGGTTCAAGCGGGACGCGGCCCCGGGGCCCTGCGATCCCCCTATGCCTCAGGTGACGACGCCGTAATGAATATCGAACACAGTGGCCGATTTTCAGTCCATCTCCCGACGGGGTGACGGCTGGTCAACCGGGTTCCTGTCATGTACCATAGGATCGATTATGACCCCGCCCCGCACCAAAATCTCAGCCCGCCATTCCCTCGGAATCAGGCTTCCGCTCGCGGCGGGCGCCCTGGTGCTGATTGTGGGCGCCGCGCTCACCACGGCCGCCTATCTCACGGTACGGCGGGCTGGGCTGGAAGACGCCACGCAGCGCCTGATGACGCTCTCCGACCAGTTCAGCGAAACCTTCCGCACCAGCATGGCGCAGCTCCGGGCCCAGGTCCAGGGCACCGCCAACCGGAATCCCGTGAGCGCCTTTCTTCGTTCCCCGACTCCGGCACTCGAGCTGGCGGCGCGTACGGCGATCGAGTACCAGGGGCCGCAGGAGGAGCAGGTGGCCGTGGTCGAAATCAGAGACGAGTCCGGCCAGCGGCTCCTCGGCAGCGACGACTTCACAATCTCGGATTCGTTCCCCCGTCCGGCCCACGCAGATTCCAGCTTGGTCGGCAAGTTCACCCAGCACGGGGATTCCGTCCTCTACCCCATCGCGGCGCGGGTGCCCGGTCCGCAGGGGGGCTACGTGGTGCAATGGCGGCGGGTGGGCACCACGGCCAGGACCCGGGAGCAGACCCTGAAGATCATCGGTACCGGGGCGGAGCTCTATTTCGGCAACTCGGACGGCAGTGTGTGGACCGATCTGACCGGAGGGGTGCCGGCTCCGCCCATCGAGCTGAACCGGTTGAACGGCATACTCACCTATGA
>JANNGX010000065.1:0-4640 GCA_031404115.1 Gemmatimonadales bacterium
TGCGCTACGTGGTGGTGCACACCGATCTATACGAGCCCGGCGAGTGGCCGCGCGCCGAGGCCAGGATCGCGTCGTTCGCGTCGCGCCTGACGCTCGAATACACCGCGGGCGCGGGACGCGTGTACTCAATCCGTCCCTGACGGCCTCGTGCCTCGTCCGAAAGCTGACGGTCGAGGCTTTGAGAACGACCGGCGACTGTTTGCGCGGCTGCCGACTCGGAGAGTGCCAACACGGCGGCCGCCGCAACCGCAGCGCGAATCCATCGAATATTGGCCATACGTGGCTCCGTCTCAGCGCGCGGTCCCCGGCGCCGGCTTGGCCCCGCCATCACCCTTCAACACCACGCCGTCCTTAACGACCACCTCGACGTTGGCGAGCGCCTGGATGTCGAAGAGCGGGTTACCTTTGATGACGATGAGGTCGGCGAGTTTGCCGGGCTCGATCGTCCCCAAGTCGCGGCCGCGGCCCATGACGCGGGCCGGAATTCTGGTCGCGGCCGAGATCGCGCGAATCGGCGACATCCCGCGATCCACGAACAGCTTCATCTCCCTCCACAACGCCTCGGTGTTGAAATTGGTCGGCGTGCCCGAATCCGTCCCCATCACGACGACAGCACCGGATGTGATCCATTGATCAATCGAGCCGCGATCGCCGAAGAACATCTGGCGCGCCGTATCGCCGATGCCGATGAGCGGCTGGAAGTACGGCAGGCGGTGCCAGTCCTTGAACGAGTTCTGGACCTCTTCGTAGATTTTCGGACCGAAGTCCTCGCGAAGCTGCGGATCCTGCAGCCGCTCGGGAAACGCCACGGTGGCCGGGAACACGGCAACGCGGTGCGCCGCCGTGGGGCACACGGGAATGCCACGATCAACGATCTCCTTCATCAGCTCGGGGGGATAGGGCGGCGTTCCCCCGGAGCCCACGTGCTGCAGTACGTCAATGCCGGCATCCATGGCGGCCTTCGCGGCTTCCGGGAAATACACGTGGGCGTGGGTTTGCTTGTTGTGCTTGCGCGCGACCGCCACGACCGCCTTGTAGTGCTCGAGCCCGAAACCGCCTTCCTGCATCTTGATAATGTCGACGCCGGCCTTGGTGAGTGCCTCGGCGCTCCGGGCTGCATCCTCGGGCGTCACCACTACTCCCAGACCTGGCAGCAGTTCCCGGTCTTTACGCATCATGGGTCCGCTGATCCAAAGACGAGGTCCAGGAATCTCCCCTCGCTCGATGCGCCGCTTGATGCTCAGGCTCTGCTCGAGCGGCGAGCCCAAATCGACCGCCCCGGTGATACCGGCGTTGATGAATTGCTTCGCTGAGATCGCCATGACCGTCTCTTCGAGGTTGTTCTCGCGCATCCATGGAAACCACCTGCTGTAGTTGCCATGGCCGATCAGATCGAGGTGCGCGTGCATCTCCCAAAGACCGGGCATCATCACGCGGCCGGTGGTGTCGATCACCCGAGCGTCCGGCGGAATCTTGACCTCCGCAGCCCGGCCCACCCACACGATCCGGTTCCCCTCGATGATTACCGCAGCGTTGTGGAGCGGCGGGACTTCGTAGCCGTCGAGCAGCATGCCGCCAACCAGCGCGAGCTTCGTTGGTGCGGCCGTCTGGCTGGCCATCAGCGGGAGCTGAGAGACCGCCAGGACGGAAATGGCTGCGATCTGGATGAGGCGTTTCATGCTGGTCCGTGTCCTTTCGTGCTGCTCTCCCAACGCGCATTCGACGGAATCTTGGCGTCAGCCGCCTTGCCCACCCTCACGATCCGGTCGCCTTACACGATGAAGGCCGCGGTCAATGAGCACGGCCGCCAACCGAGCGCCAGCGGCCGTGACGCCTGCGCGCCGGCCGCCCGGTGCACCGACAAACAGCAGGACCAACGCAAGAGCAACGGTGAGACTGCTACCGGCGAGCCGCGAGCGCGGCGGCGGGCTCGTGCACGATGCCGCCCGCAATCACGCGTTCGACGTTCTGGAGATAGATCATGTTCTCGAGCGGATTGCCTCGAACTAGGATGACGTCGGCCAGACGTCCCGGGTGAATGGCGCCCGCGTTAACCCCGAGCGCCTGTGCGGCCAGTCTCGTGGATGCGACAATCACCTCGGCCGGTGCCATCCCCGCCATCCGTACGAGCGCTTCAGCTTCCCGCCAAACCGCTTCGCTGTGGAAGTAGCCCGGAGTGCCTGAATCGGTGCCCATAATGATGCGCACCCCGGCTGCATGAAGCTGGCGGGTGGCTGCCGGCGCGACGCGCATCTGCGCGTGAATCTGCCCAAAGTAGCTCAGCGAAGGCAGGTGCCGGAGCGACGACACGATTGGATCGGCGAAGCGCCCGAGCTCTCGCCGCAGTCGCTGATCCTGGATGCGTTCCGCAAACTCGAGATGGGCGGGATACAGCGCCACGCGGTGAGCGATGGATTGCGCGACCGGGATCTGCCGGAGCGCCATCAGCCGAAGCGTGTCTTCTCGGTAGAGCGGGTTTTGATGGCCGGAGCCCGCGTGGTCGAGCAGATCCACCCCGCCCTCAATCGCGACGCGAATCTCATCGTCCGTGTAGACGTGAGCCCCGACGCGCTTGCCCCGGCGATGCGCCTCTTCGGTGATGGCGCGCATCTGAACAAGCGTCAGGCCGGTATAGGCCTTGATCATGTCGGCGCCACCGTCGAACAGCTCGCTCGCGGCCCGGCGTGCCTCGTCCGCCGTGTGCACCGTGACATTGAAGCGGCGATAGTGCCCGCGAGCCTGCTCGTCGGGCCAGTTCTGGATCCAGCCTCCACTCACCAGAAGGCGCGGCCCCGGTATCTCGCGCCGGTTGATCCGGTCCCTGGTCTGGACAGAGGCGCGCAACTCCCCTCCGGCATCTCGTGCGGTGGTCACGCCGCGCGCCAGCAGTTGGGCGGCCGCTCGCTCCATCACCTCGGGGTAGTTGGTCCGCACCATGTCGTGCCAGGCGGGATAGTCACCGTGCCCGAGAAGGTCCAGGTGCACATGGGCATCGATCAGACCGGGCATCACCGTGTAGCCGTTCGCGTCGATGACGCGCACGCCGGCCGGCACCGGTAGTTGTCCCTCCGCCCCGACGGCGACGATGCGGTCACCGTCGATCAGGACCACGGAATCCGGCGCCGGCGGTCCCCCAAACCCGTCGAGGAGGAGCCCGCCGACGATGGCGAGCGTGGCCGGGGGGGGGACGCCTGCAGCCGGTTGGTTTCGGGCGGCTTTTGCGGGGGCAAGGGCCATCGCAGCCAGAACCCCCACAAGCCCGACCATTGCAAGCGACCTCTGTACCAGGTGCATGATGGAGCTTGTTGGAACCGACATGGCTACTTCCTGGGCGCCGTCGTCTGCGACCGCGCGGGCGAGCCGGGGCCTCCCTTATGCACGACCCCGTCCTTCACCACGACTTCGACCTCTGAGAGGGCCATGATGTTGAATAGCGGGTCCCCCTTAACCACGATGATGTCGGCCAGCTTGCCGGGCTCGATCGTGCCGAGGTCGTCCTGGCGGCCGATAATGCGCGCGTTGATACGCGTCGCGGCGGCGATGGCGCGTTGCGGGGACATGCCCATGTCTACGTGCACCTTGATTTCGCGCCAGAGCGCCTCGGTGTTGAAGTTCATCGGCGTGCCGGAGTCCGTCCCCATTCCCATCACGGCGCCAGACTCGATGAACTGCTTGACCCCCCGCTCGCGGAAGAACATCTCGCGGTCGGTGCGCTGGAAATACGGCAGCGTGTGCCAGTTCTTGAACGAATTCTGAATCTCCTGCCAGATGTCCGCCGGAAAGTCCTTTTTCAACTGCGGATCCTGCAGGCGCTCGGGAAAGGCGATCGTGTCGGGATACACCCACGAGCGGTGCGCGGCGCTGACCACGACGGGACGCCCGGTGTTGACGATGTCTCGGATCATTTGCTCGCTGTAGGGGGGAGAGGTGCCGGCGGAGCCGACATGCGTGAGCACATCGATGCCGGCCTCCAGGGCGTCGCGAACGATCCTCTCGTCGTACACGTGCGCGTGCACTTTGAGGTTGTACTTGTGGGCCGCCTCCACCACTCTCTGATAGTGCGCTCGCGACATCGGATACGCCTTGATGACGTCCACCCCGGCCTAGGCCAGCTTTTCTGTCTCTGCATACGCCTCGTCCGGTGTCACGATTTGGATCTGGAAGGCCGGCTGAGGTGGATAGCTCCCCAGCGACACGGTGATCCACGGGCCGCTCATCAGCATGCGGGGCCCCGGAATCTCGCCGCGCTTGATCCGATCGCGGACCGACAGGCTCTCCTTCAGGGGACCCGAAAGATCGACCGCGGTCGTGACGCCGGCATTGAGCATCTGCTTGGCCGCGATCTCCATGACGCGCTCGACGCCGTTCTTGGCGATCCATGGGAACCACTGCGCATAGTTCCCGTGGCCCAGGAGCATCAGGTGCGCGTGCAGGTCCATCAGGCCCGGCATCATGGTGCGGCCACTGGTGTCGATCACGGTGGCGTCTGGCGGAATCGTGATGTCCGCGGCACGGCCCACCTGGACGATCCGGTTGCCCTCGATCAGGACGGCCGCGTGGTGAATGGGCGGGGCGTCATATCCGTCGAGCAGCATGCCTCCGACGAGGGCGAGCTTCTTCGGTCCAGGAGTGGATGCTGG
>JANNGX010000066.1:0-5326 GCA_031404115.1 Gemmatimonadales bacterium
CAGAAAGCCGACATTTCCCTCATCCAGCGCCAGCATCACCACCGCCGTCTCCGAGCCGAATTTCCGGGTGACGGCCTCGGAGGCCATGACCTCCACCTGTCCCGCCGCCCGCTGGTGTCGGGGCACCATCAGCGGCCGGAGACCGTGCGCTCCTTCCAAGGCGGCGGCCACCGCCTCGAGACGCGGTGCCCCCGGCCCGATGCGGCGGACCTGCAGCTCCTCGAAGGTGCGGCTCAGGCCCGAGTGCCGGACGGTGCAGGCGTCGTAGAGAAAGGCGAAGCGGGGCGTCTTGCGGAACCAGCCGCTCGAGCCGATCCGGCTCCAGCGCTCCACCTCGAGCTCGATCCGGGGCTTGAGCTGGCCGGGATCGACCAGGCCCCGGAGCCGCCGGGCCGGCTCCGAGTCTTCCTGAAGTACCTGCCGGGGATCGACTGCCGCGACCTGCGCCTCGTAGCGCTCAACCGGAAGCGACGGCCCGCCCGCGATGAACAGGGTGAGGATGCGCCGGTCGTCGGCCTGAATGCGAACTCGGCAGGACACCCCACGCGCCTGCAGGGTCCGGTCGGTCGTGTCGAGGTAGATATCGCGATGGAAACTCCTGGTGGGCACCGACCCCTTGAGCCGGGACGGCAACGCCGCGTCACGCAGGGCTGCCAATGCCTCCGATCCGGAGACATCGCAGCGAAACTGGGACTCGGCGGCCATCAGGCATCACGCACTTCAATCGTCACGACCCTGGGAAGCACCCCGCGCCGCATCGACTCCACCACCAGCGTGCTGGGGATGCTGCGCTTGAACTTCACCTTGTACTGCGCCAGGGCGCGGCCGCCCTCGCCGGCGCCGGCCTTCTCGAACTCCCACCGCTTGGTCTGGCCCTCAAGCACCTGCTCGACGGCCAGACGGATCGCCACCGCGTCGTCGGGCTGCATCGTGATCCGGAGCAGCGAGTCGAACCTGGGCTTGGCCGCTTCCGCTTCCTCGGCGGTGGGCCCGGTATCCATATCGATGTTGGCGGCGGCCTTCCGGCCCCGCTCGGCGGCCCGCTGGGAAATGGCCTGGAGCTGGTCGGGGGTCATCGAGCGCAGAAGCTGCTTGTCCACCAGGCTGAGAAACTCATGCGGCTGCGCGGTCTGCTTGACCCGGTCGAGCCGCTTCTGGATGACGCTCTGCTCCAGCGCGGTCGGCATCCGGCCGAAGTCGAATTTCCAGGCGAGCAGCACCACGATGTTATAGAACATCGAAATCGCCAGCGCCACCGACATCACCTGCACCCCCGAGGCGAGCCCGACCGCGATCGACAGGAAGATGTAGATCGCGTCCTTGGGATCTTCGAGCCGGTTACGGAAGGCGACGGCACCCACGACACCGCCGAGTCCAAAGGCGAGGGCGAGACTGCTCCGCACCAGCAGGATCAGTCCGGCCACCACGATCGGCAGGAAGATCAGGGTCTGCACCGTGGACTGGTTGAACCCCCGACGGGAGCGGGTCAGGATGTACACCCAGGCGACCGGGATCATGAGCACGACCGCGCCCAGCATCACGAGGACGGTTTCGAAGGCCATGGTGGCCGGAGGGAGGTTGACGTAGCTCCCGGTGTCTTCGCCCAGCGCCTTCTTCCCCGTGGCTACCGCCTCCTGGAAGCGCTCCATGTTGAAGACGCCCTGGAGGTTCGGATTGACCAGGTAGAGCAGGTACACGCCGAGGGCAAGGACGACGTAATAGGCGAAGATCTGAACGACCGGGTGGGACGAGAACCAGGACGGCGAGCTCGCGCGGCTGGACTCCATCGAGGTCCTCACGTTGGGCGGCGGGAGGCGGAAAGACCGGCTGCCGAACAAGATAACTCGGAATCAGGAGGTTGCTACTCGCTTCCTCCTGGCTCAGTGGCAGCGGCCCCCGCTGGGGTCGTACACCCTGCCGTTCGTGGCCAGAAACGCCGAGCGCCACTCCTCCTTGCCGAGTGTCAGCTTGAGCACGCCGAACCGCCCCTGCACCCGCGCCGCGCTGTTGGCTACTACGGCACTCCTCATGCCCCGGAGCTCCCCCCCGCCGGTCCCGACCACGATCTCGACGATGCCCCGGGTGGAGTCCGCCAGGCCGGCCGGAGTCATTGGATTGAACCGCTCGTAGTTGTGGTCATGCCCGTTCAGAATGAGATCGACGTTGTTGTCGTACAGGAGTTGCCAGAATCCGGCGAGCAGACGGTTACCGCCGTGCCAGCCCGAGCTGAACCGGGGGTGGTGCCAGTAGGCCACCGTGCATTTTTTCGTGGTGAACTTGAGGTCGTCGTTCAGCCAGTCCTCCTGGGCCTTCCGTTCTTCCGGGCTGAACGCCGGATTCACCACGATCTCGCTGTTGAGCACGATCACGTGCCAGTCGCCGATGTTGTAGCTGTAAAAGCCTTTCCTCGGCTCGCCGGCTCGCTTCCCGAAGTACTCGTAGTACGCCGCCGCGCCGAAAATGGCGTGCTCATGGTTTCCCGGCGACGGACGGATGCGCTTGTGGATCCGCTTGGCGGAGTCGCCCCACGATGGGGTGTAGCAGAGGGCAAAGTCCCGGTCGGAGCCGTCGGGATACGCGTTGTCCCCCAGGGTGAACACCACGTCCTCCACGATGGCGGCGCTGTCCGCCTTGAGGACGCTGTCCACCAGGGCGGCGGTGAGCTCGTCGCCGGGAGAGGTGCAGCTCGCGATGTCGCCCGCGCCGATCATCACCGAGGCGCCGGTCAGCGCAACGACCTCCGCGGGAGCATCGGCCGGGGGCGGCGTCGTGTTGAGGGACGGCTTGCACGTTATCAGCATTGGCAGGAGCGCATGTATCACGATCAGGAAGCGCCGCACCATCTACCCCCATCGGGCTGAGAGAAAGGACCGGGCCGAGCACGGCCCTGGCAGGACTACGTCAGAAGGTCAGTCCGCTCCGGACCCGCACGAGGGTCCGCCCGCGGCGGTCGCCGAGCTCGAGGTTCACCGCGGTGGCCGGGCTCAGCACGCCGACCCACATGCCGATGCCCGCCCCGCGGTGCCATCCCCCGGGCGAGTTCCCGTCGCGGTAGACCCGGCCGGCGTCGGCGTACCCGTAAATCCCCAGGTCGATGGGCAGGATGAGCGGGAATTTCACGACGGGAATCAGGAGCTCGGCAGTGCCCGCGACGGCCGCGTCGCCGGCGTAGCGCTGGCGGTCGAGCTTTCGAACCGACCCCCGTCCCCCGATGAACGCCGACTCGTGGAACGGAAAATCCCCGACGAGCTTCTTGCCACCGCCGCGCACCACCAGGATCGGCCGGAGCGGGATCGGAAAGGTGTAGTAGACCGCCGCGCTTGCGCTGACCGAGCCGAACGCGGAGGCCACATCCCAGATCCCCGGGTACCACGCCCCGCTCACATCGATGAGATAGCCCCGGCGCGGATCCCTGGATTGGTCGCGGGCATCGTGATGCAGGGCCAGCCGGAGCCCGGCTTGACCAAACTTTCCCGAGCCGTAGGGCCGCGTGGTGGTGACGAACCTTCCCGGTGCGTCTCTCGTCACGTTGTACTGAACGACCGGGCCAAGGGAGATGTCGCTGCGAGCCCCGAAGGCCACCGCGACAGCGGGGCTGAACGACCACTGCTGCTGGTTCACCTCCGCCACCTCGCGGGTCACGTCGGGCGAGTTGTTGCCGAAACCCTGGAAGCTGGTCACCTCGAGCTCGGACATCATCGCCCGGGCCGTGACGCGAAGGGGCGACGACTCGCTGCGCTTGTCCAGGAACGTGGTCAGCCGGAACCCTTCTACCCTGGTGGCGTACTCGCCGGTAGCGTAGATCCAGCGGTTATGGGGGTGATGCCGAAACGCATAGCGGTGATTCTGCAGTCCGAGCTTGACGGTGACGCCGAGATCGCCGTCGACGCTGAAGCCGGCGATCGGCGAAACCATGGCACCGTAGTCCTTTTTGGGCGCCACGAGCTTCGGTCCTTCGCGGATCCAGGGCCGGCGGTTGAAGATCGTGTCGGGTCCGTAGAACACACCCGCCACCGGGCCGACGTCGTACAGGTGCGCGCCCCGGCGGCCCTGAACCTGCGACGAATCGATCAGGGCGTTGGTTCCGTTGCCGCCGATGACCCGCACGGGGATCCCGGATTCTCCCGGGCCTCGCACCACGGCGCTATCGTCCCCGCCATGCAAGTAGATGCGGATTTCGCCGGTCTCCTCGGGGTCGAAGCGGCGCCGGGTGAAGGGGCTGCCTGCGGAGGAGTTGAGGTCGACCTCCACCTGACCATCCGCCAGGCGGGTGACCGTGACGACATCGGCGGAGTCGGTCCCGTGGATGTCCACGACGCCGGCCAGGTAGCCGTAGAACCGCCGCGCCACGACGGGCAGGGAATCGCGCCGCGCCCGCAACATGGGCACCAGGTGACTGGACCGGGCCAGGTATTCCGGCGGCATGGCCCGGAAGGCGTCGTCGATGACGGCATCGGTCACCCGCTCGACCAGGGTGGCAGCTACGGAATCGAAGACCCATCGCGGGAGGCCGACCAGCAGTCGCCGGTCCATCTCGAGGCTGTTCCAGGTGAGCGACTTCACGCCGGGGTAGGTGGGCTTGAAGGAGACGAAGTTGGCCGAGACCGGGCTCGAGGCCGCGGCGATTCCCCCGAAGGAAATGAACACCTTGTCACGGTCGCGGGGCACCGGGAGCCAGGGCGCGGATGGTGATGGGCTTAGCCGGGCCCATTTCCACTGGCCGGGATGGCGGTCCCAGTCATTGACCAGCATGTCCATCAGACGCGCCTTCAAAAAGACCGCGGTGGCGACCCGCACGCCGGGAGCGCGGTCCAGCAGCATGCGCAGGCTGTCGCTTTCGATGACTTCCACCGCCCCGGCAAACCCGGGGTGGTCGTCCGGTTTGCCGGGATACTCCTCGATGGTACCGAGCCGGCTGGCAAACTCCTTCTGGAATTCGCCGAGGAGCGGGTCGTCGGGCAGGACGCCGAAGCTGGGGGTGACATGCAGCACGCCGGCGGCGTCGAGCAGCCGCGCCATGACGACCTGGCCGGCCGGGTGGTTGGCGCTGACCTGGTCCCGGCCGACGGTCTCCAGAATGGTCCCCTCGAAGCCCGCCGGCAGGGGCACCTTGTCCTTGTCGACGAAGCGGAAGACATACTCTTTCCCGTTCCCCGCCGCGAACCGGAGGCTCCTCGTGGTATTTCCTCCTCCGGCCCGGAGGGGTTTGAGTCCGCCGCCGAAGGCGCGCAGGTCGATGACCGGCACGCGAATCGGTGTGGTCCAGAGATCCCGGTAGGTGTCGCCAAGGAAGAACCGGCGCAGGCCACCGGCGGCGTACCGCTTC
>JANNGX010000067.1:0-11399 GCA_031404115.1 Gemmatimonadales bacterium
AACATGGGCAAGGCCATCGTGTGGGTGGCGGCAAGAGCGGCGCCGGCGAGGAACTCCCGCCGAGTCACGATGGCTGGCACGGACGGTCTCCTCTCGTCGAGTTCCAAGTCTACCCCGCTCGCCTGGCGGAGGATAGCTTCCCTATACATGCCACCACCGCTTGGAATCGGCCTCATCGGCCAGCAGTTCATGGGCCGGGCCCACAGCAATGCCTGGGGCCAGGTGGACAGATTTTTCGATCTCCCGGTTGCTCCCCGGCTGGTGGCGATCAGCGCCCGAAACCCGGCCACGCTTGGCGCCTTCGCGCTGCGCTGGGGCTTCGAACGCTACACCACCGACTGGCGCCTGCTGGCCCACGATCCCGAGATCCATTTGGTAGACGTGGCCACCCCCAACAATGTGCACGCTGAGCAGGCCATCGCGATGCTCGAAGCGGGGAAGCATGTGGCGTGCGAAAAGCCGTTGGCCGGAACCTTGGCTGATGCCCGGGCGATGCGGGACGCCGCCCGGCGCTCAAAGACGAAGACCTTCGTGTGGTTCAACTACCGGCGCTGCCCCGCCATCGGGCTTGCCTGGGGTTTGATCCGGGACGGCGCGCTGGGGCGGATTCATCACGTGCGGGCGCATTATCTGCAGAGCTGGGGCGGCAAGGATACCCCGCTCCTCTGGCGGTTCCGGAAGGGTGAGGCCGGGTCGGGCGCCCACGGCGATCTCAACGCCCACAGCATCGACCTCGCGCGCTTCCTGTCCGGTCAGGAGGTGGTCTCGGTGGATGGCGCCGTGGCGCGGACGTTCATTGCCCGGCGGAAGCTCCCGGGCTCGCGAAAAACCGGCCGGAGCACTGTGGACGACGCGACGCTCTTCCTGGCCACCATGTCGGGCGGCGCGGTCGCGAGCTTCGAGTGCTCTCGCGTCGCCACTGGGCATCTCAACGACAACACCATCGAGCTGAATGGAGAGCGGGGCAGCGTCCGGTTTTCCTTCGAGGACATGAACGTGCTCTGGTACTTCGACGCCACTCTGCCCAAGGGCACGCAGGGCTGGCGCCGGATCGTGGCCTCCACCGCCGGGGAACATCCCTACGTGGCCAACTGGTGGCCCGAAGCACATCCGCTTGGCTACGAACATACCTTCATCAACATGGCGGCCGACGTGCTCAGGGTTCTGGGCCGCCGCCGGCCCGAGCTGCCGCTCCCCGACTTTGCGGACGCCTACGAAACCCAGCGCGTGCTGGAGGCGGCGATGCGGAGCGCGAAGGAGCACACGGCTATTCCGATGCGTGAGATCCGATGACTGACCCCGGGACGCGAAGACGCTAGGGTATCATGCGACCAATTACACTCTTCACCGGCCAATGGGCGGACCTGCCCCTGGAAGACCTCGCGGCCAAGGCAAAGTCCTGGGGCTATGACGGCCTCGAGCTCGCCTGCTGGGGCAATCACTTCGAGGTGCAACGGGCCCTGACCGAGCGCGGGTATGTCCGGGAACAATGGACCCTGCTTCGGGATCATGGGCTGCTCTGCTTTGCGCTGAGCAATCATCTGGTGGGGCAGGCGGTCTGCGATCGCATCGACCTCCGGCATCGGGCCATCCTCCCGGCGCACGTCTGGGGCGACGGGGACGCCGAAGGGGTCCGCCGCCGGGCGGCCCAGGAGATGATCGACACCGCGAGGGCCGCGCGAATGTTCTTCGACGCGGCGCCCGCTGCGGTGAAGAAGCATCTGGCCCGTACCGGGCGCACTGTCGTCAACGGCTTTACCGGCTCCTCCATCTGGAGCCGGATCTACTCCTTTCCGCCGAATCTTCCCGGAGAGATCGACTCCGGCTTCGCCGATTTTTCGAAGCGGTGGCGGCCGATTCTGAACGCCTTCGCCAAGGCGGGCGTGTACTTCGCGCTCTAGGTGCATCCCGCCGAGATTGCGTTCGACATCGCCTCGACCCGACGGGCACTGGCGGCAATCCGGAATCACAAACAATTCGGCTTCAACTTCGATCCCTCGCACTTCGGGTATCAGGGCGTGGACTACCTCGCGTTTCTCCGCGAGTTCGGCGCCCGGGTCTTTCACACCCACGTGAAGGACGTCTGGTGGAGCGCGGTGCCCACCGAAGCCGGCACCTTCGGTGGACACACCGAATTCGGCGCGGCCGGCCGGGCCTGGGACTTCCGCACGCCGGGCCGGGGGAGGATCGACTTCGAGGCGGTGATCCGCATGCTTGGCCAGATTGGATACCAGGGTCCGCTGTCGGTGGAGTGGGAGGATCCGCAGATGGACCGCGAACACGGGGCTGCGGAAGCGGCGGCCTTCGTGCGAAGGCTCGATTTTCCGCCCGCGGGGCAGGCGTTCGACGCCGCTTTCGCGGAAAGCAGGCAGCCCCGCAAACATCGGTGACCGTTCCGTGACTTCGCGCAAATCGAACCGCCTGCTCCTCGGCGCCGTCCCCCTGGTCCTGCTCGCTGCCGCTGCGGGTCCCGGGCCGACTTCGATTCCCGAGGCCCGGCGCGCCAAGGCCAACGACAACCGGATCCCGGCGGGCGCGATGCGGGGCGACACGCTGGTGCTCCGCCTGGTGGTCGGAAAGGCCGAGTGGTATCCCGAACACAAGAACGGGCCCCACATCACGATCGAGGCGTTTGGCGAGGAGGGCAAGGCGCCGAGCATTCCTGCGCCGCTCATCCGGGTCCGCGCGGGAACGCCGATCCGCGCCACAGTTCGCAATGCCCTCACCGATTCCACCATTCACGTCATCGGGTTGGCCACCCAGCCGGTCCCGGTATCGGATACCCTGCACATCGTCCCCGGCGCCTCGGCCGAGAGGACCTTTACGGCGGGAGCCCCCGGGACCTACCTCTATCGCGCGGTGATCGGCAACAACCCCGACGGCCGGCCGTCGGAGCGCGAAACCGCGAATGGCGCGTTCGTGGTGGATCCGGAGGGCGGGTCGCCTCCGGACCGGATCTTCGTGGTCAACGTCATCGCCTACGACCTCGACTCGGTGCACCTGCGTCAGGCGCTGGGCTTCAACGGAAGGTCCTGGCCCTACACCGAGCGGCAGCCGATGACGGTGGGCGACACGGTGCACTGGCGAATCGTCAACGGCACCACGCGGGGACACCCGATCCATCTCCACGGCTTCTATTTCCGGATGGACCAGGCGGGTACCGGGCTCGCGAGCCGTGTCATTCCCGAGGCGCAGCGGCGGCTGAGCGTGACCGAACAGGTCCCGCCCTGGCAGACCAGAATGTTCACCTGGGCGCCGGACCGGCCCGGCAATTGGCTGCTCCACTGCCACCTGACGTTCCACGTGACGCCCGAGGTCCGCCTCGACAACGCGGAGGAATCCCACGAGGATCATTCTCCGGACGCAGGTCGGCACATGGCCGGGCTGGTGCTCGGGATTCAGGTGGCGCCCAGGCGGGGTGAGTCATATGCGCGGACCGGCGTGCCGCGCCGGCTCGATCTCTTCGTCCAGCAGGGACCGCCGCGCGGCAGGATGCCGATGACCTACAGCTACGTGCTGCAGCGCGGCGCCACTCCGCCGGCGCCGGACTCCATCGTTGTCCCCAGCTCCACCCTCGTGGTCACCCGCGGGGAGGCGACCGACATCGTGGTGCACAACCGCAGCCGAGAGGCCACCGGGATCCACTGGCACGGGATCGAGCTGGAGAGCTGGTCCGACGGTGTTGTGGGCTGGAGCAACCAGGGCAAGGCGATGGCACCTCCGATCGCTCCGCGAGATTCGTTCGTCGCGCGCCTCACGCTGCCTCGCGCCGGAACGTTCATGTACCACACCCATCTGAACGACGCCAAGCAGCTCACCAGCGGCGCCGCAGGTGCGCTCGTCGTGCTGGAACCCGGGGAGGTGTTTGATCGGTCGCGAGACCACGTCTATCTCGCGCACTGGAACGGACGCCCCCGGGGCTTGGCGGGAACGCCGGCCCTGTTGATCAATGGAGACACCCTCGCCTCTCCCGACGTGGAGCTCGCGGCCGGAGTGAGCCACCGTTTTCGGTTCATCAATATCGGGGCGGCGCTCAATGTCCGGTTTCAGCTCCGCCGGGATACCACTCTCGTGGGATGGCAGGCTCGGGCCGAGGACGGCGCCGACTTGCCGCAGGCCCAGAGGGTGCCGCAGCCGGCGACGCAACTGGTAGCGGTGGGGGAAACCTTCGATTTCGAGTTCACGCCTCCGGGACCTGGAGAATACGAGCTCAGCGCCGCATTTGCGATTCCTCCGGGGCTATTCCGCAGCATCGGACCGGCCCAGCAGTGGCGCCAGCGGGTGGTGGTGCGGTGAGCAAGGGTCCGGGAGGGCCCGGCTACCTGGCCGGCTCTCGCACCACGATCTGCCGCCATTTTCCCTGCCGGAACCGCCACACGCTCAGAATGCACCGGGTGGCATGTCCAATCACGATGGCGAGCCAGACATCGGAGGGCACCAGCGGCCTGAGCGACTGCAGAATCGAGAGCAACCCGATGGGGATCAGGAATTGGGACACCAGCGAAATGTAGAGCGGACTCTTGGTGTCGCCGGTGCCCTGGAGCCCGCCCGTGTAGGTGAGCGCCACGGTGATGAAGAGCCCCGAGACGCTGAGGAAGGCCAGCAGCTCGACCCCGAGCCGCAGCACCTCGGGCTGGTTCAAGCCGAAGAAGCCGAACAGCACCTTCGGCACGGTGAGAAAAAGGAGCCCCACCACGGTGGCGATGCCGACCCCGTATTGCGCGGCGGTCTTCACGGCGCGGATGCTCCGTTCCGGGTGCCCGGCGCCCAGGTTCTGCCCGGCCAGTGCAGCGGTGGCGCCCATCAGCCCGACCGACGTCCAGGTGACCAGCGAGAAGAGCTCGGTGTAGCCCACCGCGTACGCCGCCTGCGCCTCCGCGCTCTGACCACCGAGCCGAGAAAACGGAGCAGCATCACGCCGGCCACATTCATGGCGACGCCTTGCAACCCGGTGGGGAGCCCGAAACGGAACAGGGACTTGATGATCGGCCAATCAGGCTTCCAGCTCTGGCCGCGGAAGTCGATGACCCAGCGACCGCTGAAAAGCTTTACCAGGGCGTAGAGGCTCACGACCCCGCCGGCGATCACGGTGCCCATCGCGGCCCCTTTGGTGCCGAAGGCGGGGATCGGCCCCAGGCCACGGATGAGGATCACGTTGAGCGCCACGTTGAGCACGGTGAGCCCGATACCCAGCTTGAGCGGGGTCTGGGCGTCGCCCGCCGAGCGCAGCGCGCCGCCCAGCATGAAGAAGAGCATCATCCCCAGCCCGAAGACGAACATGATTCGCAGGAAGGGAAGGGCCTGGGCCTGGACTTCGGGCGCCGCGTTGACCAGGCCGAGCAGGTGGGGTGCCAGGAAATACCCGACCGGTGCCAGGAAGCCCAGGCAGAGGACCACGGCGGTAATGAAGGCCTGCACCGCGGTGCGGTTCACGGCGGCCTCGTTGTCGGCGCCGGTGTAGCGGGCGATGAGCACGCCCATCCCGGTGAAGATCGAGGCGATGAAGACCATGACTACCAGGAAAATCTGGAAGGCGACTCCGATTCCGGCATTGCCGGTAAAGCCGACCAGGTGGCCGACCAGGGCATGATCCACCACGCCCTGCAGGCCGCCGATCACGTTCTGCAGCACAGATGGCCATGCCAGCTTCCAGACGGCCTTGCCGATGGGACCTTCGACGAGGGAACGATCGAACCGCGAGGTCTTGGTCGCCATGGAGGGGGAAAGGTAATCTCATGAGCTTCCGGCGTTTCACCGATGAAGCCAAGCGGGACTGGGAAATCCGCCCTGTCTCCAGTAGCATGTGGGAACTGAGCCCCGCGGGGGAAAATACCGAACGGCCCCGGACCGTGCCGGCCCCCGGCTACGAGAAGGACCCTTGGGAAATGAGCCAGGAAGAGCTGCAGCGACTGCTGGATGCCAGTGCGCCGCCGCCGGTGCGCGCGAAGAACAATCCGTTCGGTGACGCGTGAAGATCGCGTTCATCGGGTCCCACGGCGTCGGCAAGACGACCCTCTGCTTCGACCTCGCTGCACGGCTCAAGCGGCAGGACCGCGCCGTGGACCTGGTGAAGGAGGTGGCGCGCCGGTGCCCGCTCCCGATCAACCGCGAGACGACGCTTCCGGCTCAGGCGTGGATCCTCCACACCCAGATCGCCGACGAGATCGCGGCCGTCGCGCAGAACGACGTCGTCATCTGCGACCGTTCGGTGCTCGACAACTACGCCTACCTGGTCCACCAGGCCGGACGCCTTCCCGAGTATGACGCACTGGTGAAGGAGTGGATGGGCACCTACGACCGGCTGTTCAAAGTACCGATCATCGATGCGCCGACCTTTGACGGTCAACGCGACGTGAGCCGGACGTTTCAGCGGGACATCGACGGAGTCATCGACCGGTTGGCCCGGGACCTCGGGGTGACTTGTCACCGGCTGGATCCCGCGGCGCGGGACGTGTGGGTGGATACGGTTCTCACGGCGAGCGGACTTCCCCTCCATCCGCCGCAAATCGACCTCTTCCCGGCCCGCGGATAGAGCAACCGATGCTCCGGGCCCTCGGTTGCCTCCTTGCGGCATGCACGCTTACCCAGTGTTATCACCTGGGTCGGCGGGCAACGGTCTTCTACACCGCCGCTGCGATCCGCATCAGCCCCCGTGCCGTACGGTTCACGCTCAATCGGTCGTTCATCGAAGCCTACAAGGACCGGGTCCTGATCGAAACGAACTTCACGGTGGACGACGCGAGCGACCCGTCGCCGAAACTGTTCGACGGCGATCTGCACTTCTCGGGCCGGGCCCCCGAGATCGGGCTCCGGGTAGTGGGAGAGATGGTGAACGCGGCCGAGGCGGACAGCGCCGTGGCGCTGGTCAAGCGTGCCGCCAAGAGCCATCGGCCGCTTCCGCTCACCGGCGCCTGGCGGCTGTGGCCGGAGCATGCCCTCGGTGCGCCGGAAGCGCAGGGCCGGCCGGTGCCGCCGCTCGACAACCCGTTTCCCGACCACGTCTTCGAGATTCACCCGGTGACCAAAATGGGGAGCCTTAGCCTGCTCGAGGCGTTCCATCCGGTCGAGGGATACCGGCCCGGCGCCGCCAAACGCACCTTTGCGATCTATCAGGAGGCCAAGCTCACGCTTCGGGTGGCGCCGACGACCGTCACCTTGGACACCCCGCCTTCGCTCTACAATGACGTGCATTTCCTGATGGAGGTCTCTGGGTTGCCCCAGCAGGTCGTGCCGGACGGGAGATTCGTGACTGCCACGGCACTGGACCTGGACGGCAATCTGCTGGTCGAGGGCCTCCGAATGGTGTTCGTCAAGGGAACTGCTCCCGAGCGCCTGGTGAGCCGGGCGAAGCCGGGGGCCCGCCTTCACATATGGGGACTTCCCAGGGTGAGCTTCGCGGAAGTCTCTCGCAGGGTGCGCGTGGCGGGAAACAATCCCGCTCCCGTGGAAGGTCCGCTTCCCTATGAGATCGTCGTGATTGGCGTCTTCCCTCCGGAGTCGGCACCGTGACCGGGGGGGCGCCGGCGCGGGGAGCCTGCTCTTGCGCTCCGGCCGGTTCCGCCGGATCGTTCCGTCACCCTGCAACCGCCTTGTCCGACCGCTACCGCATCGAGCGCGAGCTGGGCCGGGGCGGCATGGCCGCAATCACTTCCTGTTCATCAAGGCGCCGGCCCACCAGCGGCTCGTCGTGAGGCTGAACGCACTCGCTCCGGAGCCGCGCTGATGTGGGACCTGCCGACTCCCGCGCTAATTCTCGATCTCGACGCGATGACCAGAAACCTGGACCGCCTCGCCAGCCACTTCCGGGACCGGAAGATGCTGGTGCGGCCGCACGCCAAGACCCATAAGAGCCCGTTGATTGCAAAAGCCCAGCTGGTGCGTGGGGCCGCCGGCATCTGCGTGGCCAAGCTCAGCGAAGCCGAAATGATGATCGGCGCGGGTATCACCGACATTCTGGTCACTACCGGAATCGTGGATCCGCTCCGGATCCGCCGCCTGGTGGCGCTCGCCGGGACCCACCCGACGCTCCGGGCCGTCACCGATCACGCAGCCAACGTGGATCTGCTGGCCTCGGCCGCTGCTGCGGCCAAGGTTACGCTGAGCGTACTGGTCGATCTCAATTGCGGATCCAACCGGAGCGGCGTGACGACCGGTGCTGCGGCGGTGGGTCTGGCCGAGCACGTGGCGCGCAAGCCGTCGCTCAAGCTGGAGGGGTTCCAGGCCTTCGCGTCGCACCTGATGCACATGCCGGGCTACCAGGAGCGGCGCCGCGCCAATCTCGAAATGCTCGAGGGGGTAATTGAGACCCGGAGACTGGCGGAGCGGGCCGGACTCGCAGTGCCTACCCTCTCCGTCGGAGGCACCGGCACCTGGGACATCGATTGTGAGGTGGAGGGCGTAACGGAGGTGCAGGCCGGCTCCTACGTGTTCATGGATGCGATGTATCGCGCCATCGGCGGAAAAAACGGCCCGGTCTTCGACGACTTCGAGCCGGCGCTTTTTGTCCTGACCACCGCCATCAGCCAACCGGTGATGGGAGAGATCACGGTGGACGCGGGCTACAAGGCGTCCGCGACGGATCACCAGCCGCCGGAGCCCTGGGGCGTGGGCCAAGTGAGCTACCGCTGGGCAGGGGACGAGCACGGAATACTGTCGCTGGTCCGGCCGTCGCGCCGCATCAAGATCGGAGACCGGATCCTCATGGTGACGAGTCACTGCGATCCCACCGTGAACCTGTACGACTCGTACTGGGTGTGCAGCGGCGAGCGGGTGGTGGCGCAGTGGCCGGTGTCGGGGCGAGGCATGTCGCAGTGACGGCGGCGCCCCGTGCCTCGTACGCTTCGGCGCTCCAGGTGCTGGCCGGATTGGCGCTCGGCCTGGCGCTGGGACTCGCGGCCTCGAGGTCGGGCTCGCCGGCGCTGCTCGCGGCAGCACGGGCGGTCGAGCCGCTCGGAACCATCTTCGTCAACGCCATCCGGATGACCGTCATACCGCTGGTGGTCGCGATGCTGCTCACCGGCATTGTATCGATCAGTGACGCGGGGCTGCTGACGCGGCTGGGTCTCCGAAGCCTGGTGCTCGGTGTCGGGCTCACCACCGCGGTGGCGGCATTCACAATGGTGATTGCCGCGCCGTTGTTCTCGCGGATGCGGATCGATCCCCAGGTCGCGGAGTCGCTCCGGGAGTCCGCGGGGAGCGGCGCCGCAGTGCCTGCGCCAACACCGCCAGGCCTGGCGCAGTGGCTCTCGGATGTTATTCCCACCAATCCCATCAGGGCGGCGACCGACGGCACTCTGCTGCCGCTGCTGGTCTTCACCATTCTGCTGGGGTTCGCGCTGACTAGAGTGTCCGCCGAGACGCGGGCGCCGGTGGTTGGATTTTTCGCGGGGCTGGGTGAGGCGATGATGGTGCTGGTCGGGTGGGTCATCCGGCTGGCGCCGCTGGGCGTGTTCGCGCTTTCGGCACCGCTTGCGGCCAGGATGGGCTCGGGGGTGGCAGGAGCGCTGCTGTCCTATGTACTAGTCGCGGCGCTCCTCACCCTCGCGGCGCTGGCCTTGATCGTTTACCCGGCGACCGCGCTCCTGGGCCGGGTGTCGGTGAAGGATCTCGCGAGGGCGCTGGCGCCGGCCCAGGCGCTGGCGCTTTCCTCCCGGTCCACCATGGCCACCCTCCCGGCGATGATCGAGGCGGCCCGGCGGCTCGGTGTTGCCGAGTCCGTCGTGGCGTTCGTCGTGCCACTGGCGGCGTCGCTGCTGCGGGTGGGTTCCGGAGTGGGCCAGACGGTGGCAGTGCTCTTCGCGGCGCGGCTCTTCGACATCGCGCTCTCACCCTCCCAGCTGGTGACCGTTCTACTCACGACGGTGGTGACCACGTTCGCCGTTCCGGGCGTTCCCGGCGGCAGCATCGTGGTGATGGTCCCGATCCTCGCAGCGGCCGGCGTACCGGCGGCCGCGGTTGGTATCCTGCTCGGCGCGGACGCGATACCCGACATGTTCCGCACCATGGCAAATGTGACCGGCGGGATCAGTGCCGGAGTGGTAGTCGGGAAGATGTCCCGCGTGTCCTGACAGGGGTGCGGCCACCCTCAGGAAAGGCCATATTCACCCCGTGCATCCCATACCCCCCGACCTTGCCGCCGCCTTCCAGGACCGCTACGAGCTCCGCGATCTCCTGGGTCGGGGCGGCATGGCCACCGTCTACCTGGCCTTTGACCGGAAGCATCACCGCGTGGTTGCCCTGAAAGTGCTCCGCCCCGAACTGGCAGCCACGCTCGGCTCGGAGCGGTTCCTCAAGGAAATCCAGATCGTCGCCCAGCTCACCCACCCGCACATCCTCCCGCTTCACGATTCGGGCGAGGCCGGCGCCTTTCTCTACTACGTCATGCCGCACATCACCGGGGGCTCGCTCCGGCAGAGGCTCATGGACCAGGGGGCGATGAGCTCCTCGCAGGCCCTGGGCATTGCCGCTCCGGTCGCGGACGCGCTGACCTACGCCCATGCGCAGGGCATCCTGCACCGGGACATCAAGCCCGAGAACATCCTCTTCTCCCAGGGCCACGCGATCGTCGCCGACTTCGGCATCGCCAAGGCAGTGAGCTCCGCGTCCGAAACGCCGCACCTGACCCGCACCGGCCTGGCGCTTGGCACCCCGGGATACATGAGCCCGGAGCAGGCAGCCGGCATGGCCGACCTCGACGTCCGCACCGACGTCTACAGCCTGGCTGCGGTGATCTACGAGATGCTGGTGGGAGAGGTGCCCGGCCGCTGGCCCACCGAAGACGCGGTGCGCTCGGGCCGGTTTCTCGAAGCGCCGGCACTGCACCGGTCCCGGCTTGCCGCCACCGGCTTTGCCATCGAGGGCGCGCTCATCCGCGGGATGGCCATCCGGCACGACCAGCGCACCCCCTCTCCCGGCGCACTCCTGGACGAACTGCGCGGCGCGGCCCCCCGGCGGGTCTACCGCTCGGCGGAAGCGGTGGAGATCGTCCAGCGCGCCGCCCAGCTCGAGGTGACTAACCCCACCGGCGTCGCCATGACGCTGGGCGGCGTCGAGGCCCTGGGCGCCGAAGTGGGGATTGCGCCCGAGCTGGTCCGCTCCGCCGCCAGAGGAGTGTCCCGCCGTGACACTGGATCCCTTCCCACGCCGATCCCCATCCCCGGCGACAACCGGTTCCTCGGCGGACCGACCCGGGTGCTGGTCGAGCGCATCGTCGACGGTGAGCTGCCGGAAGCCGAATTCCTGTATGTGGTGGAGGAGATCCGCCGCGCGGTGGGCAATTCCGGCCATGTGACTCAGCTGGGCCGCTCCTTCACCTGGTCCATCGGGAAGACCGCGACCGGCCGCACGCTGGAGGTCAGCGTCAGCGTGCGGGCCGGCCGTACCAGAATCACGGTCGACGA
>JANNGX010000068.1:0-16128 GCA_031404115.1 Gemmatimonadales bacterium
AAGGCGGCCAGCTCCGCTTTTTCCGCGGCATTGACCGGAAGGGCCGGGCGGCCCGGTGCGCTGAGGCCGGTCAAGGCGACCGCCAGGGCGGCGACCAGTCCCAGGCCCGCCACGAGGTTGACGGCAGTAGCGGCCGAACGGTGGAGACGGCTCTGGCCTCCGTCGCGCCGGGTAAGAACGTTCCAGGGATCCCGCATCGTTCCTCCTATCAGTCGGAACGGGGTGGGGCGGTGTACACACCGCTCCGTCCGCCGCTCTTGTGGATCAGCCGAACCGCCTCGACGCTCATGCCCCGATCGGCTGATTTAACCATGTCGTACACTGTGAGACAGGCCACCGCGGCCGCGGTGAGCGCCTCCATCTCGACGCCGGTCTTGCCAACGGTCCGCGCCGTGGCGGTGACCCTCACACCCGGGAGCGCGTCATCGAGGACCGGCTCGACCTCGATGTCGGTCAGCGCCACCTGGTGGCAGAGGGGAATGAGATCCGCGGTTTTCTTGGCGGCCTGGATGCCGGCCAGCCGCGCAACGCCGAGCACGTCTCCCTTGGAGAGCGCATTGCTCTGCACCAGCTCGAACGCGGCCCGCGACATCCTGACGGCGCCCTCCGCGATGGCGGTGCGCTCCGTGTCCGGCTTGGCGCCGACATCCACCATTCGGGCAGCGCCATCGGGGCCCACGTGGCTCAGGCTCACAACACCTCCGCGAGTTCACCCGTCAGCGAGGCGAGCAACAGCTGCGGGTTCACGTTGCCCTGGGCCTCGGCGCGAGCGGCGCTGACCCGATCGAGCGCGTTGACCCAGGGCAGGGCGCTGCCGGAATCCGCCTGCTGCGCCCGAGCCGAAAGCTCCAGCGCCAGCGCATCGAGCAAGTCCGTGAAGGCTCCCCTCGCCGACCAGGGAGGCTGCGTGAGGCTTCGTTCGAAACGCGCGCTTCCTCCGGTCTTGACCGCATCCAGAAGCGCGCGCGCCTCCGCCAGTGCCTTCTCCACACCCTCGTTCCTGCCCACCACCCGGCCCACGATTCCATCGGCGCGGCGAACCAGGGTGTCCAGTTCGGCGCCGGCTGGCGCGGGACGGAGCGTGGCCGTGGCGAAGGCCCGGATGTCGGCATCCGGGAGGCGCGCCAGACGCAGTGGGACGGCCCGGGACCGGATGGTCGGGAGGACTCGCTCCGGCTCCGGGGTGGTCAGGACGATCCAGGTGTCGGCCGGCGGCTCCTCCAACAGCTTGAGAAGGGCGTTGGCCGCCTCCGGACTCGATTCCTGGGTGACGAGCCTTTCCGCCTCCCCTACCACAAAGACCTTTCGGGCGCCTTCGACCGGGGTCAGGGCGGCGCGGCGCAGGAGAAGCCTCGCGCTGGCCAGAGGGTGGCTGGACATGCCGTCTGCAGCCTGGTACAGCGGGTTTTCCCGGCGGGCCGCAATTGCCTCGGCGATCAGCTCCGCGGCCTCTTCGACCTGCTTTCCGGCCTCCCCAGCCTTGAGACGGGGAATGGGGACAAACCAGTGGAGATCGGCGTGCGAGAGGTCCAGGGCCAAACGACACTGCCGGCAGACCCCGCACGGGCCCATCTCGACACGGCGCTCGCAGAAACCCAGCTGCGCCAGCCACAGAGCCAGCCGCTGCTTCCCGACCCCCTCCGGCCCGGTGACAAGCATGACTTGGGGCAGCCGGCCAGCTTCGAGAGAGGCGACCAGTCTTCGGCGTGCCCCCTCGTGTCCGACCAATGGGTGAAGAGCCATGACCAAAGGTAACGAGGATTGGCGGAGATTGGAAGCCTGATACACCGATCTAAGATGTTGATACATAATGTTTTATGTCATTCCGGCAGGTAACAAAACCGCGTCAAAACGGGCAGAATCCGCCCACAAAATAAATGTGAGTACTCACTATTGTCATTCTTGTGATAGTCCCCGCTCTCGCGATGCGCTAACCCGATTCACGGTCTGTAGTTAGTGTCGTGCACTGGTTGGAATCCGGTGTGAAGAATTTGCTCACCACGGCTATGAAGCGAATCTGCCAGGATGGCGCTTTTGCACACCACTACCAGCGCGCCACCGCTTATTGCCCGGGCCCCACCCCACCACTACTTTACGCCCCGTTGTTTCGACGATCCCGAGTAGCTCAGTTGGTAGAGCAGGTGACTGTTAATCACCGGGTCGGGGGTTCGAGTCCCTCCTCGGGAGCTCAACACACAACACCCCGCTGGATCAACCGGCGGGGTGTTTTCGTCTTTCGGGATGATCCCGGCGCGAGCGCGCCGCTCCGCCTAGGACGTCGCGGTGTCCCCCAGTGCCGACTCGACCGATTTCTTGAGCTCCTGGCCGGTGAACGGCTTCGAGAGGACCTCTACGGCTCCGAACTTCCGGGCGACCGACAAATACTCCTCGGCCTCGACCCGGCCGCCTCCGCTGATGGCGAGCACCCGGACCGCAGGGTTTATCCGGCGGAGCTGCTGGATGACCTCCAGGCCATCGATCTCGGGCATGATCAGGTCGGTGATGACGAGGTCGGCGGGGGCACCGCGGTAGCGATCGATGGCCCCGTGGCCATCGCCGGTGCTGTGGACCTCGTAACCGGCGCGTTCGAGCATCTTGTGCACCGCGCCGCGACTGAGGTCGTCGTCGTCGATCAGCAGAATGCTCTTCATCAGCTTACCCCAGTGCTTCATGATTACTTCATAATACCGTCTTATGGATTCCCCTGCCAACTGGGGTGGGAGGGCGTTCGGCGTTACAATCCCCCAATGACTTCCGAGGCGGCCCACTTCTTCGTGCGCGACCTCGCGCTCATTCTCGGCACCGCCGCCGTCGCCACCGTCATTTTTCAGCGCCTGAAGCTCCCGGTCATCGTCGGGTATCTTCTTGCCGGGATGGTGGTTGGCCCGCTGACTCCGTGGCCTTTGATTCACGATCCAGAAACAATCCGGACGCTCGCAGAGCTCGGCGTCGTGCTGCTGCTCTTCTCGATCGGCCTGGAGTTCCGTTTCCGTAAACTCGTCTCCCTCGGCAGCCGAGTAGCGCTGGCGGCTCTGGTCGAGGTCGGGTTCATGCTCCTGCTCGGGTATGGGGTGGCCCGGGCGCTCGGGTGGGCACCGCTGGTCAGCGTGCTTGCCGCAGGCGTCGTGGCGATCTCGAGCACGATGGTGGTTTCCCGGGCCCTCGCGGACAATCACGCCGACCGGCGACTCCGGGACATCATCTTCGGAGTCCTGGTGATGGAGGATCTGGCGGCGATCCTGCTCATCGCGGTCTTGACGACGCTCGCCGCCGGCGCGGCCTTCTCGGCGCCGATGCTGGTGAATACACTCGGGAAGCTGGGCCTCTTCCTGGTGCTTCTCTATGGGGGCGGCCTGCTGATCGTTCCTCGGGCAATCCGGGCGGCGCTCTCGTTCCGCCGACAGGAAACCACCCTGGTGGCTTCCCTCGGGGTCTGCTTCACGCTCGCCAGCGTGGCTTTTGCGGCGGGGTATTCCGTGGCGCTGGGAGGATTCATCGCCGGTACGCTGGTCGCCGAATCGGGGAAGCACCGGATCGTGGAGGAGACCATTCGCCCGGTGGGAGATCTGTTCACCGCAATTTTTTTCGTGGCCGTGGGGATGCTGTTCCAACCTGGTGCGGCCGCCGCGGCGTGGCCCGCCGTGTTGGCGTTCACGCTGCTGGTCCTCGTGGGCAAGCTCCTGGGCGTCACGGCCGGAGTGTTCCTGGCCGGTTACGGAGCCCGGGACAGCATCCGCTCGGGCATGAACCTGGCCCAGATCGGCGAGTTCTCATTCGTCATCGCCGGACTCGGTGCGACGCAGGCGGCCGTCTCGGGAGAGCTGTACGCGGTGGCGGTGGCGGTGGCGACGATTACGGCGTTCGCGACCCCGCTCATGGCCCGCCGGAGCGACGCGGTGGCATCCTGGGTCGACCGACATCTGCCCCACCCGATTCAGACGGTCGCCACATTGTACTCGTCCTGGGTGGAGCTGCTGGTGGCGCCGAAGCCACTCGAGGGCCCCGCGACTCAGCGCAAGAAGCTGATCCGGTTCCTCGTGCTGGATGCGGCGGGTGTCACCGCGGCGATCATCGGAACATCGATCGCCTATCGGCAACTTCCCGACTGGTTCGGTACCGCTCGGGCCGCATCCCTCGAGTGGCGTCTGGGCGTGCTCGGAGCGGGCGCGTTGATCGCACTGCCCTTCGCGGGAGCGCTGGTTCGGACCATTCGGCGATTGGCCCAGGCGCTGGCCGAGTCGGCGCTGCCCAGGCCGGCCAAGGGTGTCGACCAAGGCTACGCACCGCGCCGGAGCCTGATAATGACGCTGCAGATTGGAATGGTGGTGGCGCTCGGCGTGCCGATCACACTGCTGACACTCCCCTTTGTGCCGCCGTTTGGAGTTCTCGGCGTCATCGGGGCCTACCTGCTCGCGCTCGGGATAGGATTCTGGCGCACCGCCACCGATCTCGACAAGCACAGCCGGGCCGGCGCGGAGCTGGTGGTGCACGTCCTGGCCAAGCAGGGGCACAGCGGCGACACCGGCACATTCGAAGTGGTTCGCGGGATGCTGCCGGGACTCGGCACCATCGTCCCGCTGGAAGTGGCTGCGGGGAGCGAGGCCGCGGGGACGACCCTGGGCGACCTGAATCTGCGGGGGCGCACCGGGGCCATGGTGGTGGCGCTGTCGCGCGACGGCCAGCGCATGCCCCTGCCCACCGCGACGACCCTGCTTCAGAGCGGGGACATGCTCGCGCTCACGGGGAGCGGGAGCGCGATCGGGCTCGCGGCAGCTCTGCTGCGCGCCACAGATACCAGCTCGCCACCGAACGGTACGGACGCCAGCGCTCCCCCCGGCGAAGCACCGCCGCCGGCTCCGGCAGCTCCCGCCGCTTCATGATGCGCGCGAGGCCCTTGCGCACACCCAGGTCGTGGGCCGGCAGGACATCGGGGTGGCCGATCCGGAACAGCAACAGCATTTCGACGGTCCATTGCCCGACGCCGCGCACCACGGTGAGACGTTCGATCACCTCCTCCGGCGACATGCTCCGCAAGACCGGGATCGAGGGGATGGTCCCCCGGCCCGCGTGCTCGGCCAAGTCGCGGATGGCCCTGGCCTTGGCCTCGGAGAGTCCGGCGCCGCGCATGGCCATGTGCGGGGTGGCCAGCACGGTCCGCGGCTCCGGAAAGTCGGGGCCGTCGTACATCGCACGGAAGCGGCCGAAGATCGTGGCCGCGGCCTTCCCCGAGAGTTGCTGATAGACGATGCTGTGCGCCAGGGCTTCGAAGGCCGTCGCGCTTCCCGGCGGAGGAAAGCCGGGTCCTCCCACCCGCTCGATGACGGCGCCGAGGGCCCGGTCGCGGGATGCGAGCTCGCGGCAGGCGGCTGGCCAGTTCACCGCGGTCACGCCGCGCTCGGCCCAGAGGCAAGGAATCTTGTCGGTCATCGAGGAATCCTAACATGGCGCGTGATGTGGCTCTCACGCTGGCGGGCGGCGGCAACCGCGCGCTGGTGCAGACCGGAATGCTGCGGCGCTGGTGGCCCGCGCTCGAGCCGCGGATCGCGGTGCTCTCCGCGTGCAGTGCCGGGGCGAGCATGGCCGTCAGCCTGCTCACCGGGCGGGAACTCGAGGCGTCGGCCTACTGGCTGGGACGGCGTGCCGGAGTCCTGAAGAATATCGACTGGCGGCTTCTGGCACGGGGGCGCCGTCCCACCCCGCATACGCCGATTTACCGTGACACCCTGCGATACGCGCTGGCGGAAGGCGGATTCGAGACCCTCCGCGCCACACCATTTCCGGTGCTGATCCTCACCGCCGTCCCGCCCCGCTGGCTGCCCGCCCCGCTGGCCGCCTTGATCGGGATGTCGGTGTATTCGCTGGAGCGACAGCTTCGCCACGGGCGGCTGCATCCCTCGTCCGGGCGCACCCTCGGATTCCGCCCGAAGGCCTTCGACCTGCGCGCGTGCGAGTCGCCCGAGGACGTGATAGACATCGTGCTGGCGTCCTCGGCCACACCGCCCTTCACACCGATCGGGCGCCGGCTGGGTCAGGCGCTTCTCGACGGTGGACTGGTGGACAACGCGCCCGCCTTTCTCGCCGATGAGGTGCCGGGGGTCAGCCGCCACCTGGTACTGCTGACGCGACCGTATCCCGAGTCGTCGGTGGGGCGCAAGGGAAACCGCTGGTATCTCTCTCCTGGCGAGGCGGTGCCGATCTCCCGATGGGAGTACACCCGGCCCGACCTGATCGAAGCCACCATCGCCCTGGGTGACCGCGAGGCCGGGCGGCGCGAGGCCGAACTCACGGAGTTCCTCAATGGCCGATGAGCTGCCCTCGGTGGAGCCGGAAATATTTCGACGCCAGGCGCACCAGCTGGTGGACTGGATGGCCGACTACCTGACCCGCGTCGGGACGCTGCCCGTCCAGCCGTCCGCCGAGCCGGGAGCCATCCGGTCGAAGCTTCCGGCGGAAGCGCCCGATGCGCCGGAGCCGTTCGAGCGGATCGTGCAGGACTTCGAACGGCTGATCATGCCGGGACTGACCCACTGGGGGCATCCGGGCTTCTTCGCCTATTTCCCCGCGAACATCAGCCCACCCTCGATCCTCGCAGAAATGCTCACCGCCACGATCGGGGCGCAGTGCATGTCGTGGAACACCAGCCCGGCGGCGACCGAGCTGGAGCAGGTCACCATGGAGTGGCTGCGGAAGCTGGTGGGCCTTCCGGACGGGTTTACCGGCGTGATTCAGGACACCGCGTCGACCGCGACGCTGGTGGCACTGATTACGGCGCGAGATGAGGCGCTCCGGGGAGCCGCACCGACGCAAGGACGCACGGACGCAAAGTCGGTCGATGAACTCACCGTCTATGCGTCGGAAGAGGCGCACTCATCGGTCACCAAGGGCGCGCGAATGGCCGGATTCGGCCCGGCGCGGGTCCGCGCGATCCCGGCTGACGACGTCTACGCGATGCGATCCGGACTGCTGGCTGCGGCCATCGAGGCGGATCGTGCGGCGGGACTGACCCCCGCGTGCGTGGTGGCCACGGTGGGGACCACATCGTCCACCGGCATCGATCCGGTGCCCGCGATCGCGGCCATCTGCCGGCGGGAAAAAATCTGGCTGCACGTCGACGCCGCCTGGGCCGGCACGGCGGCAATTGTGCCGGAGATGCGCTGGATCTTCGACGGTGTCGCCCTTGCCGACAGCATCGTGTTCAATCCCCACAAGTGGATGCTGGTCAATTTCGACTGCTCCGCCTACTACGTGCGCGACACGGAGGCTCTGCTCCGGTCGTTCGCCACCTCGCCCGCCTACCTCAAGTCCGAGCACGACGACCGCGTAGTGAACTACCGGGACTGGGGAATCCAGCTGGGACGACGTTTCCGCGCACTCAAGCTCTGGTTCGTCATTCGCACCTATGGTGCCGAGGGCCTTCGCGCCATGCTTCGGGAGCACATCCGGCTCGGACGGCTGCTCGCAGGGTGGGTGGAGGGAGACCCGCGTTTCGAGCTGGTGGCGCCGGCGCCACTGGGTCTCGTGGTGTTCCGGTACCTGGGGCGGGAAGCCGGGAGGACAGGAGGACGGGAAGCAACCGAGGAGCGGGAGCTCGACGCGCTGAACGAGCGGCTGCTGCAGCGGATCCACGCCGCGGGGCGGATCATGCTCACCCAAACCCGGCTCAAGGGGAAGTACGCCATCCGGCTTGCGCTTGGTCACCTCACCACGACGGAAGACGACGTGCGCGGGGCGTGGGAGCTGATCAAGGATGCCGCGCGCAATGCCTCCTTGAGGTAGCGCCCGGTGTGGGACGCCTTGCATGCCGCCACCAGCTCCGGGGCACCCTGAATCACGATTCTGCCGCCGTCGTCACCCGCCTCGGGCCCCAGGTCGATGACCCAGTCGGCGCGCTTGATCACATCGGTATGGTGTTCGATGACCAGCACGGTATGCCCGGCGTCCACCAGCCGGTCCAGCACCTGCATCAGCACCCGGACGTCATCGAGGTGCAGGCCGGTGGTCGGCTCATCGAGCAGGTAGAGCTTTCGTCCCTCCCGTTTGCCAGCCTGAACCAGCTCCCGGGCAATCTTGAGTCGCTGGGCCTCGCCGCCGGAGAGCGTGGTCGCGGGCTGCCCCAGCCGCAGGTAGCCGAGGCCCACTTGCTGGAGCTGCCAGAGAGAGGTGCCCAGCTTCGGCTGGTGTCGAAAGCGGGTAATGGCCTCGTCGACGGTCCACTCCAGCACATCGTGGATCGACACGCCGTTGATCCTGACCTCGAGTACTTCGCGCTTGAACCGGGTTGCGTCACAGGCCTCACAGGGGATGTAGACATCCGCCAGAAAGACCATTTCCACCATCACGGCGCCCGCGCCCTCGCACTGCTCGCACCGTCCCCCGGGCAGGTTGAACGAGAAGGTGGCCGGAGTGTATTTGCGCTGTCGGGCCAGCGGCTGGGTTGCGTAGAGCTCCCGAATCTCGTCGAATGCCTTGATGTACGTGATCGGGTTTGATCGAGGGGACCGCCCGATCGGCGACTGGTCGACCAGCACCACATCCTTGAGGTGTTCCCAGCCGGTGAGCGAGGCGACCTCCCCGACCGGCTCCCCCAGGTGGGACTTGGCCGAGTGCCCGCCGTGGAGCCGGCCTTCCAGATTACGATACAGCACGTCGTGCACCAGCGTACTCTTGCCGCTGCCGGAGACTCCGGTGACCGCGGTGAGCGTGCCCAGCGGAATATCGGCGTCGACGCCCTTGAGATTGTGCAGCGTGGCGCCGCGGATCCTGATCCAGAGCGGGCCGGTCGGGCGCCTGACGCTGGGAACTCCGATCCGCTTCGAGCCGGACAGGTATTCGCCGGTGAGGGTATTGCCGGCGCCGGCCACCGGGCCCGCGTAAACAACGTGGCCGCCGTGCTCTCCGCTTCCCGGACCGAGCTCGAGCATGTAGTCGGCTTCGCGGATCGCGGCCAGGTCGTGCTCCACCACCAGCACCGAGTTGCCGCCATCGCGCAGCCGGCGCAGCAGGGCGAGCAGACGGTCGGTGTCGCGCGGGTGCAGCCCGACCGAGGGCTCGTCGAGCACGTACATCGCATCCACCAGCCGGGCCCCCAGGGCATTGGAGAGCGCGATGCGCTGCGCCTCGCCGCCCGAGAGCGTCCGGGTTTGGCGGTCCAGCGTCAAGTAGCCGAGACCCACATCGAGCAGGAACTCCACTCTCGAAGCGAGCTCCTCCATGATGTGGGCGCCGACCTCGCGGGCCGCCCCGGTCAGGGGCAGGGCCCGGAGCCACGGCGCGAGCCCACCCAGCGGCAGGGCCGCCACGTCGGCAATCGTTTGCCCCGCGAGCCGGATTGCCCGGGCGTGTTCGTTGAGACGGGTCCCGTCGCAGGCCGGGCAAATCTTGGCCAGCTGATACTGACGGAGGAAGACCCGGATGTATTGCTTGTAGCGCTTTGCTTCCAGACCCTTGAGGAAGGGAAAGATCCCCAGATACTTGCCGGTCTTGCCGTGCAGGAGCTCGCGGCGCACCGCCGCCTTGAGTGACTTCCACGGCTTGGCAGGGTCGGCGCCCAGCTTCCGGGCGGTGTCCAGCAGGAGCTTGCGTCGCGCTTCGTAGCGGGGCTTGGTCCAGGGATCGATGGCACCCTCGACCAGACTCCGGTCCGGATCGGGCACGATCAGCGACTCGTCGTACTCCAGGACGGCGCCGAATCCGTTGCAGCCGCCGCAGGCGCCGCGAGGGTTGTTGAAGGAGAAGAGCAATGGAGTCTGGGGCACCGCGGGTGTGTCGCAGGCGCTGCAGGCCATGTGCTCGGTGAATCGAAGCCGGCCGCCGTCGTGGAGCACCACGGCAATGCCTTCTCCCTCGGCGAAGGCGAGGGCGATCGCCTCCGCGAGGCGGGTCTGGGCCGTGGCGCTCTGGCGGTCCACCACCACCAGGACTTCGGCGGCCCGGGTGAGGTCGGTCCCTTGCGGCACTTCCTCCAGGTGGTAGTCTCTGCCATCGGCCACGACCCGGAGGAACCCCAATGCGCGGAGGTTCTCCACCAATGCCTGGTGGGTGACCCGCGCCGACTCGGGCACCGGAAAGGCCACGACCACCCGCGGATCGCCCAGCTGTGCGATCCTCCCCACAGCCGAGGCGGGGGTGTCCCGCGCCACCGGATGGTCGCATTTCCGGCAGAACGGCGTCCCGACGCGGGCAAAGAGCAGACGGAGAAAATCGTATACCTCGGTCGCGGTGCCGACCGTGGACCGGCTGGATACCGTGGGATTCCGCTGCTCGATCGCCACCGCGGGGGCAATGCCCTCCAGCCGGTCGACCAGGGGCTTGGGCATCCGCTCGAGAAACTGCTTGGCGTAGGTGGACAACGACTCGATGTAGCGGCGCTGACCCTCGGCGTAGAGGGTGTCGAAGGCCAGGCTGCTCTTGCCGGAGCCCGACGGCCCCGTCACCACCACCAAGCGGCGCCGGGGGAGCTCGACGGTAATGCCCTTGAGGTTGTGCTGGCGGGCGTTGACGATGCGCACAACGGAGTCTGACACGCATGAAGAATAAGGGTACGGCGATTAGGTTAGAGGCTACATGGCCAAATTGCTGACCCCCCGGCTCCTCCGGCGAGGCTTCGAGCTCTTTTTTCTCGCTTCACTGATCGGATTCGGGGCCCTCCTCTACTACAGCAACAACTTCGACGCCTTCCTCGCGGCCATCCCCCGGATTCAGTGGCTCTGGATTCTGGCGGGGCTCGGCCTGGCCTCGATGGACTGGATCGGCGGCGGGCTCAGGCTCTGGGTCCTGGCCCGCGAGATCCATCCTAATCCCTCGTTCAAGGGATTGGTGCTCGCGGGCGGCATGGGCGCCTGGGCGTCGTACCTGACCCCGCTGCAATCCGGCAACGCGCCGATGACGATCTACACGATGAAGCGATTCGGGATCCCGGTCCCCATCGCGCTCACCCTGGTGCTGATGTCGTTCGTGTCCACGGTGGCGTTCTTCGGCATCGCCGGTCCGATCGCCATCTTTTTCGGGGCGGGGAGGTCGCTGGGCCAGCACGGGGTGGTGCTGGGGATCTCGCTCTACGATCTCTTTCTGGCCAGCCTCGGGATCTTCGTCTTTCTCTTCGGCGTGCTGATCGTCCTGGTGATCTGGCCCCGCGCGCTGCACGCGGTGCTCCGGAAGATCATCGGGTTCGTGGGGCGTCGGAGCGCTCGGGTCGCCGCGCGGCTCACCCAGGTCGAGGAGGGCATCGATGACGCCCGCGATGCGATGGCCAAGTTCAATACCCCGCGCGGCTGGCTGGCGCTGCTGTGGGCCACGATCATCTCGGGCCCGTCCCACGCGAACAAGCTGCTGTCCGGGTATGTGGCGCTCCGGGCCATCGGCATCGAGGCCCAATTCGTCGATGTGCTGCTGCTCCAGACCATGATCACCTTCCTGCTCTATTTTTTCGCCCCGACGCCGGGCGCCTCCGGCATTGCGGAGCTGCTCTCGGCGGCGGTGATGTCGATCTATGTGCCGCGCCCGCTCACGGCGCTGTACACGCTCATCTGGCGGCTTATCATCAGCTACTTCACGATTATCTTCGGCAGCTTCATCTTTTCTCACTGGGTGCGCCAGGGCCTCAAAGGGGTCGAGAGCGACACCAAGGGCCTGGCCATCGAGGGACCGCCCGGAACGTGACCGGTTTCCTTGCCACCCGGGCGGCCGGAGCCTACGTTTGAGCGGACCGTTTCACCCTAGGAAGTCTCTGACGCATGCAGCTTGAATTCGGCGGCCGCCGGTACCCCGTCGCCGCCGGTGATGTCGTCATCGGCTCCGGGTCGGACTCGACCCTCGTACTTGCCGCGCCCGGGGTGCTTCCCCGGCATGCGGTCATCCGCCCGCTCGGCCCAGGCATGGCGGTGGTGGTCCCGGCACTGCCCGGAGCGGAGATCTTCGTGAACGGAGCCAGGCTGGGCAACGACCCAACCCCCTTGTTGCACGGCGACAAAATTCGAATCGGCGGGTGTGAGATTGCCGTGGCCGACCCCCGTCGCGCCGGAGCGACACAAGTCCTCTCCACCGCTCAACCGGCCTCCACCCCGGATCCCGTTTCCCCGACGACCCATGCTTTCTCTCCCGCACCATCCGCTACAGCGGCCGGCCGGCTGGTCAGTCTGACCGACGGCCGGGAGTACACCCTCGATATGGTCCCCTTCGTCATCGGGCGGGACGCCACCGCCGCCGTGGTGGTCGAGGCCGAGGAAGTGTCCCGCCGTCACGCGGAGATTCTCACGGTTCCCGAAGGCGATTGCCTCGTAGATCTCTCCAGCAATGGCGTCTGGATCAACGGCGAGCGAATCCGCGGGAAGACAACGCTCAAGAGCGGCGATGTGATCCGGGTGGCTACCGAGGAGTTGCGGTACTATCCCTCGGAGGCCAGAACCCCGGCCGCGGGGGCTAACTTCCGGCTGGGCGATACCATCGTGGGGCTACAGGCCATCCGCCGCGCGCCGATTATCCAGTCGGCCTACCTGGCCCCCAGCGAGCCGGCGCTGGCCTCCCTCCTGATCAAAGGCGGCCAGCGAAAGGGCGACCGAATCGGCATCCGGACCCCGGTGGTGAACATCGGCCGTGCCGACTACAATGACGTTTCGCTTCCGGACCCCAGTGTGAGCGCGAGCCATGCCAAACTCCAGCTACGTGAAGGTGTCTGGATGCTTGCAGACCTCGGTTCCACCAACGGAACCCGGGTGGATGGAGCTCCGGTGAACGGCGAGACGCCCCTGGCGCCCGGCAGCACGGTCACTTTCGGCGAGGTGACGGTATTGTTCGAGCCGCGGGACAGCGGGGTCGCCCGGGGCTCCGGGACCAGGGTGCTGGAGGTTCCTCTGGCCGCCTCGGCGCCGGCGGATCCGGGCCCGCAGGGCAGTGTGCCGGGGGGGGGCCGGCGGAAGCCGGTACCGGTGGCGCCCGTCCATCGCACGCCGCTCGTCGTTCTCGGACTCGGCGCCTTGCTCCTTCTGTTCGCCTACTTCCTCCTCGGCTGAGCCATGCGGATTTCCTGCGCGGGCAATACGGACGTCGGCGTGGTCCGGTCGGGGAACGAGGACAGCTTTCTGCTGGACTGCGCCAAGGGTCTGTTCATCGTGGCGGACGGCATGGGAGGGCACGCCGCAGGCGAGGTCGCGAGCGAAATGGCGGTACAGATCGTTGCCAAGGAACTGGGGAGCCTCCGCGGCCTGTCCGACGGCGAGGCCGCGGCGGTGATGCGGAGCGCCATCCGGAAGGCCAACGCCGCCATTTTCGACCGCACCCTCGCCGAGCACGACAAGCGCGGAATGGGAACCACCACCACGGTGATGGTGCTGTTCTCCCGGCGTTACCTGATCGGGCAGGTGGGCGACAGCCGGGCCTACCTGCTCCGCGAGGGCAATCTGCTCCAGCTCACCAAGGATCACAGCTACGTCCAAGAGCAGGTCGACGCGGGCCTGCTGACCCCCGAGCAGGCCCGCACCCACCCCTACCGCAATGTCATCACCCGCTGTGTCGGCGCCAACGAAGACGTGGCGCCGGATGTCTACTTCGGAAACCTGGAGCAGGGGGACGTCGTCCTGCTGGCTTCCGACGGGCTGACCGGCATGCTCGAGGACCAGCAGATCGCCACCATCATGGGCGCCGAAGACAATCCGGAAGGCGCTGTCAACAAGATGATCGCGGACGCCAACCGGCGTGGCGGGCTGGATAACATCACCGCCATCGTGGTCCGCGTGGACGCCACCGAACCTCATACCGCCGAGATGCCGGCGACCAGGTCCGCCTGAGGATTCCATGACCAATCCGAAGCTGTTGCTCTTCCTCGCCTTGGGCGTGGTCGGAGCGGTGTACCTGGTTTCCTGGGGCCGCGCGCTGGCCGCGGGGCGGGCCACCGGGAACGGCGCGGCGGCGCCCTCGCCACTGGAGTTCGGCATCGGTTTCATCACCAACTTCTTCGATACGCTCGGCATTGGCTCCTATGCGCCGACCACCGCGTTGTTCCGATTCTTCAAGCTGGTGCCCGACGAGAAAATCCCCGGTACCCTGACGCTGGGGCACACCCTGCCGACGATCGTGCAATCGTTCATCTTCATCGCCATCGTGCAGGTGGATTTTGCCACGCTGACTCTCCTGATCGGGGCCTCGATCGTAGGTGCGTGGCTCGGGGCCGGCGTGGTAGCCAAGTGGCCCAAGCGGAACATTCAGATCGGGATGGGTCTGGCGCTCGTTGCGGCGGCGGTGCTGTTCCTGATGGCGAATCTGGGCATCGTGGCGGGGGGCGGGACGGCTACCGGCCTGAGCGGCATCCGCCTCATCCTGGGTCTCATCGGCAATTTCATCCTGGGCGCGCTGATGACCCTGGGCATCGGCCTCTACGGCCCCTGCCTGATCATGATCAGTCTGCTCGGTATGGAGCCCCGCGCGGCATTTCCGATCATGATGGCGAGCTGCGCCTTCCTGATGCCGGTTGCCGGCGTCAAATTCTCCAAGGCGCAGGCCTATACGGCGCGTCCCGCGCTTGGGCTGGCGCTGGGCGGCATCCCGGCGGTGCTGATCGCGGCGCTGATCGTCAAGTCGATGTCGCTGGTCGCGGTCCGGTGGCTGGTCATCGTGGTTGTCCTCTATACCGCGATCGGCCTGCTCCGGTCGGCGTTTGGCGCGCGCCCCAACCCGCCGGCCGGCGACCCGACACCCTAGTACTCCTGCGATCCGCCCGCCCCGACCGACACGTCTTCCAGGTCCGGTTTGGGGGCCTGGTCTCGATTCCCGGCCCCTTCGATTTGCCTCATCGGCCCGTGCTCACCAGAATGACCCACCGCCGGTGACTCTTGCCTCAAGAGCCGTGAAGCCAGTTTCGACGCTTCCCCCCCCGCGCAGAACTTCTCCGCTTGACAATATCTGTTATGACATGTATTATGTGGTCATGCCGAGCCGCCTCGAGTCCGACATCCAGCAGTCGCGGCCCTTCTTGCGGCGCAGCGAGGAAGCGCTGGTCAGCATCATGCGCACCGCCGCCGTCCTGGACCACGTGATCCAGGACGCTCTCAAGGAATTCGGAATCACGCCGACGCAGTACAACGTGCTCCGGATCCTGCGGGGCGCCGGCAAGGACGGCCTCTGCGGCCGTGACGTCGGGGAGCGTCTCATTTCCAAAGTGCCCGATGTGTCGAGGCTGCTTGACCGGATGGAAGACCAGGGGCTCATGACCCGGGAGCGGGACCCCGTCGACCGGCGCCATGTTACCGCCCGCGCCACCTCGAAGGGTCTGAAAATTCTAGTTCAGGTGGAACCGACGCTGGAGGCGCTGGAGCGGCGATACTTCGGCGCGCTGGATACAGGGGCGCTCAAGGAGCTGATCGAAACCCTGGACACGGTGCGGACACCGGTTCGGTAATGCACACACGTTGAATATATGTTATAACAGTTACTGTTGAAACCAATAAAAGGAGAATGTCCCATGTCTGATCATTCCTCGTTCGCAGGGCTCGACGTCGGACTGCTGCTCGCGCGCCTGGTCTTCGGTCTGGCCATGGCGGCCCACGGCACCCAGAAGCTGTTCAGCTGGTTCGGAGGCTATGGCTTGGCGGGCACCGGCGGGTTCTTCGAGGGGCTCGGGTTTCGCCCCGGCAAGCGCTTCGCCCTGGCGGCGGGCCTTTCGGAGTTTGGAGGCGGGGTACTGGTGGCCCTTGGGCTGTTCGGCCCGGTCGGTTCGGCGCTGATCGTGTCCGTGATGCTCGTCGCGATGGTCACGGTGCACCTGAAGCACCCGTTCTTCGCGTCCACCAACGGAATCGAGGTTCCGCTGCTGTACTCCGGCACCGCGGTGGCGCTGGCGCTCACCGGGCCCGGGGCATTTTCGCTGGACGCGATTCTGGGGTTGGAATTCCTGGGGAGGCCGCAGGTCGCGTGGATCGCGCTGGCTGCGGGCGTGCTGGGGGGAGTCGCGAACCTGGTATTGCTGCGGAAGCCGCCCGTGGCGGCGGCCTAGCTCAACAACCGCCGGCCGCCTTCGAGACTCGCCGCCACGTCGGCGGCAGGCATTTCGAGGAGCGCCGGAATCCCGGAGAGGGGCCCTCTTGGCGCCCGCGCCGTGAACACCCGAAGCCTCCGCGCGCTCCGGTAGAGCTCGCCGGA
>JANNGX010000069.1:0-4708 GCA_031404115.1 Gemmatimonadales bacterium
GAAGGGAAAGGTTCAGGACGCCGTCGGCAAGGTCGAGCGGAAACTCGGCCGCTCGGCACGGGCAAAGGATCGTTCCTGAACCTCTCGCCTCAGTTTCGCCTCAGTTCACCGGCTTGATCACGACTCCGTGAACTCCGGCCGCACTGGTGTGTATCGCGATCGGCGGACCGTCCGGACCCACGGGCAGCAGCAGTTGGAACGAGCCATTGATCCTGATGTCGAAGGACGCAAGCACGCAGCGGAGCGCCGCAGAGGGAGGCTGAGTCGGGCACGCACCACCGGTACCCGCCAGCTCCAGATCGGCCGAGCCCGCGGTAGCCACCCAGACGTCGCGGTTCACGAAGTCTTTCCAGTGCCCGCGCGCCGTACTCGCGAAGAGAGCCTGATCGCTCGCCGAGGTGACCTGGAGCATCGCCGTGGGAGGCCGACCGGTCCACGCCACCAGGTGGCGAACCAGCACGCCCTCGCCGCCGGCGCCCCGCCGGACCAGGCCGACCACGATGGCCGCGTACCTGGTGGTCTCGTCTCGGATCGTGACCTCGATCACGCTCGGGCGAATGCCCCAGCGCAGAGCCTCCGCGCCATGACGCAGCGCCGCGGCGCGGTCCGCATCGCCGCCTTCGACCGCGGCACCCTCCGCCGCCGTGAGGGCGGCCTGCAGCTCCAGATCGGCCTCGGCCGGAGCCGTGGGGGAGCCCTCCCGACACCCACCGGCGATCAATGCCACAGCGAACAACGCGAGCGAACTGAACGACTTGCCCGACATACAACCTCCTGGTTAGACATGAAGACCGGACCCGCCGGCCCTCTCCTATCTAACCCGCGGTCGAGGTGCTGTCGGTGACCTGGCGCACAATGCATGGCAATGTGCCCGAGCAGTGCCTTCCCCCGGCGAAACGAGAGCGCCCGGCCCGCGCTTGCGAACCCGCTCTCGTGGCGGCATTTTCTGGCATCCCGTTCCACAGCAATTCCCTCGGAAACAAGCGGAGAAGACTCACGTTGTGTCCACTGTGACCCGCGCCTGTCCAGCTTGCCGGACCCCCCTCCCTGACGAAGCTCATTTTTGCCTGAACTGCGGTGCCGCCACGCCGACCGAGCCGGGCGTTCCACCCCGGACCGGCGCGACGGAGACCACGGAGGTGTCCCGGGTCCGGAAGGCGCTCGCCGCGCAGTATCGGATCGAGCGGGTGGTGGGCGAGGGTGGGATGGCGACGGTCTACCTGGCCGAGGACCTGAAACACCGCCGCCGGGTGGCGATCAAGGTCATGCGCCCCGAGCTGGCGGCCACGCTGGGCGCCGAGCGGTTTCTGCGCGAAGTGGAGATCGCGGCGCAGCTGAGTCATCCGCACATCCTGCCGGTCTACGACTCGGGAGAGGCCCAGGGCGTCCTCTATTACGTGATGCCGTACGTGGAGGGCGATTCGCTGTGGGACCGGATCCGCCGGGAGTCACAGCTCCCGATCGAGGACGCCGTGCGCATCGCGCGGGAGGTCTCCGAGGCCCTGGCGTACGCACACGACCGGAAGATCATCCACCGCGACATCAAGCCGGCCAACATCCTGATGAGCGGTGGACACGCCCTCGTGGCCGACTTCGGCATCGCGCGCGCGGTCGGGGCCGCCGCGGGGATTACCAGGACGGGGCTGGCCGTCGGGACGCCGCACTACATGAGCCCCGAGCAGGCGAGCGGCCAGTCCAATCTCGATGCCCGCTCCGACATCTATGCCGTCGGGTGCGTGCTGTACGAGATGATCGCCGGCGAGCCGCCCTTCACCGGCCCGACGCCCCAGGCGATCGTCGCGCGGAGCCTGACCGAGACGCCGCGTCCCCTCACCGCCACCCGGCAGGGATTGACCCCGGCGCTCGACGCCGTGGTGGGGCGGGCCCTGGCCAGGAACGCCGCCGACCGCTGGCAGACCGCCGGGGCCCTGAGCATCGCCCTCGGCCAGGCGCTCGATTCGATGCGAGGCGCGCCCACCGGAACCGCGGCGCGCGCCGATGGCTCCGATCCCTCGCCGTTCACGATCTGGGGGCTCTTCCTCGGCATCTCGGCCGCCGCCCTGCTGATGGTGTATGGCATGGTACAGCGCTTCGGGCTTCCCTCCTGGGTGCTGGCGCTCGCCATCACCCTCGTCGTGATCGGCGCGCTGGTCTTCGTCGTGACAGGGCGGGTCGAAGCGCGGCGGCGGGCCGGCGGCGTCCCCACCGGACTCGCCTCGCTCCTGTCCTGGAAGAACGCGGCGATCGGCGGGCTCGCCGCGCTGGGTCTCTGGATTGCGGTGGCGTCGGTGCTGGTGCTGCGCGGCACCGCCACCGGATCAGCATCAACGGGCACCCGGCTCGCGGTCCTTCCCTTCGAGAACCGCGGCGCCCCGGACGACGCCTACATCGTGGACGGGATCGCCGACCAGGTTCGCGGCAAGCTCGCGGGCCTCGGCGGTTTCCTGGTGACCGCGCGGACCAGCTCCGATCTCTACCGCGACACGAAGAAGCTGCCCCGCGACATCGGCCGGGAGCTGGGCGTCGACTACCTCCTCGCCGCCACGGTGCGCTGGAGCAAGGACGCGAGCGGCAATGCGCGGGTCCAGGTGAGCCCCGAGCTGATCGACGTGCAGAGCGGGACTTCGAAGTGGCAGGGGAGCTACGACGCGGCGATGGCCGATCTCTTCCAGGTGCAGGGGACGATCGCGTCCCAGGTGGTCCAGGTCCTCGGCGTGGCGATCGATGCGGCGCAGCAGCAGGAAATGGCCGAGCGGCCGACCTCGAACCTCGCCGCCTGGGACGCCTACCTCCGCGGCGAGAAGGCGTGGAACGCCGGGCAGAATGGCGAAGCGCTCCGGGAGTATTCGCAGGCGGTGGCGCTCGACTCGGCCTTCGCGCAGGGGTGGGCCCGGGTCTCGCTCGCGGCTGGGGGATTGTATTTCCAGTCCCCTTCTCCACAGATGGGGGCCCGGGCCCGGCAGGGGGCGGATCGCGCGCTGGCCCTCGATTCGAAGCTGCCGATGGCCCATCAGGCGTTGGGCGCCGTGCTCGCCCAGGTCATGGGGGATCAGGCCGGCGCGCTCAGGGAATACGAGGCCGGGCTCGCGCTGGCGCCCAACGACCCGCAGCTCCTTCGAGTCACCGCCAACGCCAAGCGCGCACTGGGACAGGTCGACGAAGCCATCGCCCTGGCCCGCCGGGCCCTGGAGCTCGATCCCCGCTCGCCCCCCGCGCACATGAATCTCGGGGCCCACCTGATCGCCAAGCGGGCCACCGCCGCGGCCGATTCGGTGTACGAGTCCATGGTGGTGCTGGCGCCTTCCAACCTGCAGGGACTGCTCGGCCGAGTGATGACCCGCCTCCAGCGCGGCGATCTGGCCGGTGCCCGGACGGTGATCGCGATGGTTCCGAGCGACGTCTCTCCGACGCGCCTGGCGAGCTATGTCGCGCTGACCTGGGACCTCTTCTGGGCGCTGGGCGACGAGCAACAACGGCTGCTCTTCCGGCTCCAGCCGAGCGATTTCGACGACGACCGGGTTTCCTGGGCATTGGCCCTGGCCGGGACCGCGTGGATCCGCGGCGAAGCCGCCCGGGCCAAGGCCTATGGCGACTCGGCCCGCATCGAGCTGGACGCGCGGCTCAAGGCGATTCCCGACGACAACTACCTGCTGGCGCTCCAGGGTCTCGCGCACGCGTACGCCGGGAACCGCGCCGAGGCCATTCGGGACGGCGAGCGCGCGATCCAGCTGCTGCCGCTCTCGAAGGACGGGGTATCGGGGCCCTACAACCTCCACCTCCTCGCCAAGGCCTACACGGTGGTGGGGGAGCAGGACAAGGCGGTGGAGGCGCTCCGGCAGCTCCTCGCGCATCCGTATTTCCTCACCCGCGAGTGGATCCGGATCGACCCAGACTTCGCTCCGCTCAAGGACAATCCGGGATTCCAGCGGTTGATCGCGGGGCCGTAGCGGCTCCACCATGGCGATGAGCCCGAAAGCGCTCGGCGCGCGGATCACGGCGCTTCGGATGGGGCTGGGCGAGAGCGTCGCCTCCTTCTCGGCGCGGGCCGGCGTGGCGAAGAGCCACCTCTACAAGCTCGAGGCCGGTGGCCTGGAAAATCCGACCGTCACCACGCTCGCGGGAATCGCCAAGGCGCTCGGCATCACGCTCGACGAGCTGCTGGAGAATCCCCGCAGTACCGGGGGCAAGCGCGAGCCGGCGGAGCGGCCCATGCCGGCCTCGCTCACGCAGTTTCTTCGGGAATGGGAAATCGAGCACAAGGCCACGATGCCCAAGGACGTGGTTCATTCACTGGCGACGCTGCAATTCCGGGGGAAGCGGCCGAGGACAGTGGAAGACTGGCGGGTGATCTATGCGGTGGTGGACCGGACGCTCCGGGACTAGCCGCGGCCGCAGGGCGGATCTACCTGCCGAATCGCACGGTCAGGGCGATGCTCGGGCTCCAGCTGATCATGGGCCCGCCACTATACGAATGGAACAATGGGGTGATCCGGGCCTCGATCCCGACACCGACCGGCGATGCGGCCGGCCGTTGATTCACTGCAGCGCTAGCCGGCATGGAATCCAGCGGACCTGTCCGGAATTTTGTGTGTGGGCCGGAGGACTACCCCGCCGTGGTAAAGCGGTCGGGGTAGAGGATCGCAAACTGATTCATCGCTGCTTTCCAGTCTCGGGGGGCCTGCTTCCAGCGCTTCACGATATTGCGGAG
>JANNGX010000070.1:0-21486 GCA_031404115.1 Gemmatimonadales bacterium
ATGGCTACGACTCTACTGAGAGTACCCCGAGTGGTGACAAAACGTGTGTGTACAACCTGGCTGCAGATACAGATTATTCCATTGACGTAACAGACTGGGGTTTTAACTCCGGCACCTACACCATCACGATCAATAACCTAAAGAGCGAGGGGAGTGCGGGTGCGCCGGTCCCGATTGCAGACGGAGCGAGTCATGGAGGAATGGTGGACGCCGGCTCTTCCAGTTATTACTCCTTCACCCCCTCCTCAAGCAGCGCGTACACCATTGCAATCACGGACACCAACTATTCCGGACATGATAAGCTCACTAACTTTACCCCCTTGCAGATAGATACATACGCCAGCGCCGACTTCAGCACCGGCCTCCTGCGCACATGCACACCCTACTACGGCGCGATCTACTGTACGGTGAACGGGCTGACGCAAGGCGTTCCTGTTTACATAAAGATCTCGGGAAAACCCGCCTCCCAGCCTGACACACTATTCACCATTACCCCCCACAAAGGGGATCGGAGAGGGCTCTGTCGCGAATCCTGTCGCTCTTGCAGTCGGCTCAGCGCACGCGGGCGGCGTGGATGCCGGTTCTAACACATTCTATCAAGGCTGCACGAACCCGTCATACAGCTATTATACCTTCAACACCGCAGCCGGCGCCGGCGGCTACACGGTCACAACGGACAATACCCTGCCGGTGCGCGAGGAATTATTCCGCAGTTTCAGTGGCGCCTCTCTTGCCGCATGCGATTCGTCCCAAGGGAAACCGTGCCTGTTCTCGAACATCGACCCGGACATCAACGAATCCGAGATTGCCCGGCGCCTGAGGGCGCTCCCCCAGTGGGCTCATACCGACGGCGCCATCCGGCGCACCTACAAGACCGATGGATGGCGCGGGTCGATGCTGGTGGCCAACGCCATCGCGTTTATCTGTGAAGCGGCGGACCATCACGCCGACCTGTCGGTCACCTGGCCCAGCGTCGGAGTGGCGCTCTCCACTCACAGCGCGGGCGGGATTACCGGAAAAGACTTCGAAGTGGCGAGTCTGATCGAGCAGCAGGTCATGTGGAAGCCCGGAAAGGATTCGAGCCTGGTGGGGCCGAAGCAGCCCTTCGTCAGGTACCCCTGAATCCTCAATCCTGACTCCTCAATCCTAGCCTGTAATACCCCGCCTGGCCCACGCTTTCCTCGACTTCCACCTCGAGTGCCTCCAGATGGGCGAGGCCTTCCTTGCGTAAATCGTCCCGCAGCCGGTGCGCCAGGTACTCCGCGATCATCTCGGCGGTGGTATTGGTGATCGGTATCAGGGCACAGTTGGACACCGGGAACACGAAGCGTCGGGCCCCTTGATAGTCCACCAGCATCCGGTCGTCCTCGGTGGCAAGGACCAGCTTGGGATTCAGGGTCGGCAGCAGCACCCGATGGTCGACCGCCTGGACGTAGGGCCGGACAATTCGCTTGAGGACGGCAAAGTCCACCACGAACGCGCACTCGGGATCGACCCCCCCTTCGACCGTCAACCCGATCCGGTAATTGTGGCCATGTAGGGACTCGCACTGGTGGCCCGCCAGCGTGATGAAGTGCGCTGCCGAGAAGCCGAGGTAGTCCTTGGAGACCGACACCTTGAATGCGTATGCCACGAAGCCGTCCGGGTGGGGTGAGTGACGAGGGGCCGAATATAGCTCAGGCGTCCGCCGATGTCCTGAGCGTCCTGTCGGGTGTCCCGCCTGGAGGACAGTCCGCGCCGGCCTCAGGGGCGTTTGTGTTGTGGCGCAAGGAGATACGGTTTGGCACGGGGCTCGCTTTGGGTTGTCGGCGGAAGGCGCGCCTTTTTCATGGAGGACATCGTGACTACCCGGAATTTCGTATTCGGCTCGGCCCTGCTGCTGCCACTCTTTTCCGCCGTGCCGGCGCAGGCCCAACGGGTCAATGCCGACATCATGATCGGGGGCGGTCCGGTTTCCGGCCGGGTCATCATCGGCGACCGGGGGCGTGACGGTTACCGCGGCCGGCCCCGGCCGATCCGCCGGGTCGAGTGGATTGGTGCCCGTGACTATCGCCGGGATGACTGGTGGCGGAGGTTCCAGCGGGAAAGCCGACTCATCGTGGTGTTCTGGGATCGCGATGACGACAGCTACTACATGGACCGGTATCGGTCCGAGCTTCTCGAAATCCGGGTCTACGAGCGCGACGGCCACTTCTACCGGGTCGAGGATGACGGTTACGGCGCACGCTACGACGATGGGGCGTACGGCCGGTACGATGACCGGTACGATGACCGATACAACAATGGATCGTATGGCCGCTACGACGATCGGTACAACCATCGATCGAACGGCCGCTACGAGGACCGCCACGACAAGTGGCACCGGAAGAATCAGCGCGGGAACGGCAGAGACCATCGCCGCAACGACCGGCGAGACGACGACCGCGACGATCACGACGACCGATAATCAGGAAAGGGTGGGGCCGCCCTACCTTTGAGCCTTCTCTGGCTTCGCTTTCCCGGCCCCACCATGAGACCCACGGCTCCCCGCCTGGGTCGGACGGCCCCGCCAATGAACGGGGTCGTCTGTTTTTCGGGTTAGCTTTAGCCGACCCCATGCACCCGTCTCGCAACCACCATCTCCCTCTTGATCCGGCCGCCTACCGGAAGGCCGACCATCCCCGGGGCCGGGTCATCGTCATCGCCCCCACGCGGGCGGCCTGCGAAACGATCGAGCTGGCGCTGGGAACCGAGATCGAGACGCTGTTGCAGCGGAAGCACGGTCCCATGGTTTGGGAGTGGGCGGCGAGCGGCAAGTCCTTCGGCATCGTGGCCGGCACCGGCACCGGGAAGACGCTGGGCATCCGCCCCATCGCCCAGGCCATTCTCCAGGAAACCCTCCACTACGGCGTGGTGAATCGCGAGCGCGAGGCCACGCCGGAGACCCCCTCCTGGAATGTCGTCATCGTCACCACCGGCATCGCGCGCCGCTGGTTTCAGGACGATCTGATCAGCGACCGGGACACCCTCGTGGTCGACGAGATTCACCAGACCTCGGCCGAGCTGGAGCTGTGCCTGGCGCTGGGCAAGCGGGCCGGCTGTCGTTTCATCTGGCTGTCCGCCACGGTCGACCCGACGTTCTACGCGAAGTATCTCAACAGTGCCGAGATCCTGGAAACCAGCGCCTTCGACCCGAAGCTTCGTGCCAAGGTGACGGTGGTGGCCAAGGACGTGAAGGAATTTCTCGACGATCGCTTCGTGAAGCACCTGATCAAGGAGCGTCGCGGCGTCGCGGTGTTCGTGCCCACCCGTGCCGAGGTGGAGCGGCTGGCGTCCGAGCTGGGGGATCAATGGCCCAAGCTCTCGGCAGCCTTCTACCACGGCGGCGAGCCGATCCGGGTCATCCGACCATTTCTCGAGGGCTCCATTCCGAAGCCGTTTCTCCTCGCGATGACGGCCGCGGGCCAGTCGGCGCTCAACCTGCCCGGTCTCGACACGGTGGTGATTTACGACGCGCGGTATGGAAACCGGGTGGACCGGGGGCGGAACGTCCTGCACCGGCTCTATCTTGGCGCCAACGAGATCCTGCAGATGGCGGGGCGGGTTCACGGCCGGGTGCCCAACGGCGAGGTGACCATCCTTTCGGACCGGCCGCTCGACTTCGAGTCCCTGCGCCCGACACCGCCGGAATTCCAGCTTGCCGGGGACGCAGAGCGGGTGGCGCTGACCTGCGCCGCGCTGGGCGTTGACGCGCGCGACCTCGATTTGCCGGTGCCGCTGGACAAGGTTGCCTACCGGCGCGCGTTGGAGCTGCTGACGACGCGGGGCCTGGTGGCGCGGGGCCGGCTCACCGAATACGGGAAGGAAGTGGAGGCCATGCCGGTGGACCGGCCCTGGGCCGAGCTGCTGGTTAAGGCGGACGAGGCGGTGATTCCGATCGCGGCGGTGTGCTCCAACATCGACTCGTTGCACCGGATGACTCGTGAAGAGCGCGAGCTCCATGGCGCGCTGGTGCAGGGGAGCGATCACCTGACGGCCTATAATCTCTACGCCGAGGCGGTGAACCAGCACGGATCGCTGGGAGAGGCGTACGGGCTGCCGCGCCACGTGTTCGACGAGGGCCTGGCCGACTGGGGTCAGCGCCGCGGGGTCCTGGTCAAGGCAATCGAAGACGCGGCCATGGGCACCGCGTCGGTCTACCGCTCCCTCGAGCTGCCGCTGCCCCGCACACTGCCGTATGCCAATCGCGAGCTGCGCCAGGCGTTCATCGAGCTGGTGGCGAAGGTGATGCCGTTCGACCTGGTGCTCGACGAGCACACTGCCGACGGCCAGGAGGTGAGGGTGGCCAAGACCTCGGTGGCGGGGACCTGGGGAGCGGTGGCGGGAAACGTTCGATACTTTGCGGACCGGTTCGGCGTGCCGCGCGCGTCGGTGGAGGGGACGACGATCTCCTATGAGCTGGTGCGCCGCAACGCGTCGCTGGGAGCACCCGAGATCGTAGTGACGGGAACCCGCCGGCACCAGCAGCTCGCCGTGGCCCGCAAGCTGGAATACTTTGGCTTCCAGCTGGAGACCGACATCGAGGCGCTGACCGGGCGGATTCCCGACGATCTGCTGGGGCGGGCGCGTGAGACCCTGATCGACGCGCTCCTGGCCGGCGAAACCGGCCACTCCGACCAGAACCGGGTTCTCCGTGGCTCGACCGTACTTCAGGAATGGTGGCGGCGCTCGGGCGGGACCCTCGAGGCAGCATCCGACGCGGCAATCAGGGAAGTTCTCCGGGGGCAGCTCGGCGGGGTACGCTCCTGGAAGGAGTTCCTGGACACCTCCTTGTCGCTCGAGCCGGAGGCCTTCGTCCCCGAGCCGGAACGCCGTCGTCTCGACGCCCTGCCCGCGATGGTGCGGCTCCACGGCGACGCGGTGCCGCTGGAATACGAGGTGGCGGGAGGCTCGGGGGTGGTCCGGCTCCGGCTTCGGGAAGGGCAGGCCCGCCGGCTCACGCCGCACGATCTTCCGTCGCTCGACCGGCCGGTGCGCTTCGCGGTGATCCGGGGCGGCGAGGCACCGCTCCGCGCCGATACGCTGGAGGAGCTGGCGTCGCTGCTGAAGCATTCCACCGGGAAGGCGCGACCACACCGGCACGGGCACGCCCACCCGCGCCGGGGAGGACGCCGGCGTTGACCGTGATGATGCCGGAACGGATTCCTCTGGACGCCATCCGGAAGGCGTGCGAGCGCATCAAGGATTCGGCAATTCGCACTCCGCTGGTACGGCTGCCCTACGACGGTCCGCGGGAGATCTGGCTCAAACTGGAAACGCTGCAACCGGTCGGGTCGTTCAAGATCCGGGGCGCACGGAACGCCATCGGCACCATCGATCCGGGGGAGCTCGCCAAGGGGATCTACACCGCGAGCGCGGGAAACATGGCGCTTGGTCTTGCCTGGTGCGCCCGGACCCGGAACATCCCGTTCACGGCCATCGTGCCGGACCACGCGCCGGAAGCCAAGCTCGCGGCCCTCGACCGGCTGGGGGCGCGGATCGTACCGGTGCCGTTCGACCGGTGGTGGCGGGTCCTGCTGGAGCGGCGGTACGAGGGCATGGAAGGGCGCTTCGTCCACCCGGTGTCCGATGTGGCGGTCATGGCGGGCAACGCCACCATCGGCGTCGAGATCATGGAAGATCTGCCTCACGTCGAGAAGGTGCTGGTACCCTACGGCGGCGGAGGGCTGGCGGCCGGCATCGCGAGCGCACTCAAGTACCTGGGCCCGGGCGCGCGGGTGATCGCGTGCGAGGTGGAAACCGCGGCCCCGCTCAGCGCCTCGATTGCGGCCGGCGCGCCGCAGGAGATTTCCTATCAGCCCAGCTTCGTGGACGGCATCGGCGCGTCCGGGCTGCTCCCCGAGATGTGGCCGATGGTGAAAGGTCTGATCGAGGGCGTGGCGGTGGTCTCGCTCGAGGAGACGGCCGATGCCATCCGGACCCTGGTGCAGCGAATGCGAGTGGTGGCCGAGGGCGCCGGGGCGGTTTCGCTTGCGACGGCGCTGTCCGGCAAGGCGGGCGGCGGTACGATCTGCTGCGTTATTTCCGGGGGCAACATCGATCCCTCGCGCCTCGCGGCGATCCTCACCAAGACGCCGGACAGCCTTGGCCCGGCGAGCTGAGTCAAGGTTGCGGTCGGGCCGGCTCCGGCTTTCCCGACGGTTTCCATTCGGGCTTGGGCCCGTCGGCCAGGAGGCGCACGGCGCGCACCGCGGCATTGATCACTGCCGCCATGTGCACCGCATCGGCACGCGAAGCCTCGTCGGTTACCTGGTGATAGTCGGCGTGGAGGTTAAAGCTGGACAGGGTGTGGGCCACCACGCCCCGCAGGGGCCAGCGCGTAGTTGTCGCTGCGCTGGAAGAACCGCTGGTCGGGCCGCGGGTCCGGGACCAGCGGGATCCCCGCGGCGGCCAGCAAGTCTCCCATTGTCGAGCGCTCATAGCCGGTGAGCCAGGCCTTTCCGGGTCCCCCCGCGAGTGAGTCGGGTCTCCCGATCATCTCGATTTCCAGGTTGGCCGCCATCCAGACGAGCGGTATGACGGGGTGGTCCACGTACCACCGCGCGCCGAGAAGCCCGGCCTCCTCACCGGCCATCGCTGCGAAGAGCAGGGTTCGCCTCGGCCGGGCTCCAGCACGAACGGCCTGGGCGATCTTGAGCGTCGCGACCACGCCCGAGGCGTCGTCGTCGGCGCCGTTGCAGATGCTGTCGGCTCCCGCGGCTCTGCACGCGTTCCCGGGATCTCCCGCGGCTCCGACGTGATCGTAGTGCGCGTCCACCAGGACGTGCTCCTGTCCCAGTGTGGTATCGGATCCCGGGAGCCGGCCCACGACGTTGACGGCCCAGACCCGCCGACCCGCCGGGATGGTGTCGAGGGCCGCCCAACCCGGCGCGAGCCGCACGCGAACCCGTCCTGCGGTGTCGGTGACGCGGTACAGCGGCACGCGCTGGAAGTAGCCGCTGTCGCCGGCCGGCTCCAGGCCGAGCCGCTGCATTTCCCGGGCGATCATCGTCGCCGCCATGAAGGCCCCCGGCGATCCGGTGCGCCGGCCGCGGAGGGAATCGTGGGAGAGCCGGGTCAGGAGGGTCATCACTTCGGCGGGAGTCACCACCGATGCCGGCCGCGGGAGGGCCACCGTATTGCCGGTGCTCGTGCCGGAGCAGGCTGCTGCGACCATCAGGGCGGGGACCAGGAATCTCGTCGCCGTTGGCATGGCTGAAGCCTAGTATTGAGGACCCGCTGGAGGAATCCCGTGACGACACTGCGACTGCCCCACCCGCTGATCCTCCTGCTGGGATGTGTCCTGGCTGCGGCCGTGCTCACCCACGTGCTTCCCTCAGGGCAGTACGAGCGGCAGGATGACCCGTCCACCGGACGGCGGGTGGTGGTGGCCGACACCTATCACGCCGTTCCGCCCGCGCCGGTCGGCCCCTTCGCGGCGTTCGTGGCGGTGCCACGCGGGCTGGTGGCCGCGGGGGAAGTGATCGTACTGATTCTGCTGGTGGGTGGCGCGTGGACGGTGGTCGACAAGGCCGGCACGCTCTCGCGGGTGGTGGACTGGCTGGTGGGCCGCTTCGGACAGCGCCGCCACATCGTGATTGCCGTGCTGTGCATGGCGTTCGGCCTGGGCGGGGCGCTGGAGAACATGCAGGAGGAGATCATCCCGCTGGTGCCGGTGCTGCTCGCTCTGGCCGCCGCGCTGGGATTCGAGTCGGTGACGGTCGTTGCGATGAGCATCGGCGCCGCGATGGTGGGGAGTGCGTTCAGTCCGATCAATCCGTTCCAGGCCGGCATCGCCCTCAAGCTGGCGCAGCTCCCGCCGCTCTCGGGGGCGGCGCTCCGGACTGGCATGCTGGTGGTGGCACTGAGCCTCTGGATCTGGTGGACCATACGGCAGGCCGGCCGGAGCGGGAGTGCTCCCATCGCCTTGCCCGTGGCCGAGCGGCGTCCCTTCGGTGCGCGTCATGGGGTCATTCTGCTCCTGGTTGTCGCGCCGTTTGCGGCCTACATCGTCGGCGTGCTCAAGTATGGCTGGGGCTTCAACGAGCTCTCCGCGGCGTTCCTGATTGCCGGCATCGCCATCGGGGTGGTGGGCGGCCTCGGGCTCGGCGGGACGGTGGATGCCTATCTCGAGGGGATGCGCTCGGTGATCGGGGCCGCGGTACTGGTAGGGGTGGCGCGGTCCATCTCGCTGGTACTGGAGGACGGGCTGGTGATCGATACGATCCTGCATGCGCTGGTGACGCCGCTCTCGAGCGTCCCCAGCAGCGTTGCGGCGCTCGGCATGGTGCCGCTGCAGGCACTCCTTCACATTCCGGTGCCCAGCGTGAGCGGCCAGGCGGTGCTCACCATGCCGCTGCTGGTGCCGATGTCGGATCTGCTGGGAATTGCCCGCCAGGCCACCGTGATGGCGTATCAGACCGGCGCGGGACTGACCGAGATGTGGACGCCCACCAACGGCTCGCTGATGGCGCTCCTGCTCACCGCGGGCGTCAGGTTCGGCGCCTGGATCAAGTTTGTCCTGCCGATGGTGCTGATCCTCACGCTTATCGGGGTCGCGGGTATTCTGCTGGCGCGGTAGGCGAGGCCCGGATCCGAGGGAGACCCGGGCCTCGCTGAGCGGGTTATCGGCGCCCGCGACCCCACTCCTCGAGCACGAAGATCATGGCGTAGGCGCAGTGGCCGCCCGAGCCCGGGACGCTCTTCAGATTCAGGGGGCGCGCCGAGGTGAAGACACAATCACTGCCATCTCCCGCAACGATCGTCGCGGTTCCCGCGCGGGTGGCGGTGACCATTCCGCTGGCGGAGACCGACGCGACGGACGAATCGGTGCTCACCCAGTACCACCCGGACCCGTCTCCGCCGCTGGTCCGGAGCTGAACGCTCTGGCCGACCAACAGCTCGAGGGCGCTGGGGAGGATCGCCAGGGGCGGCGGAGGTGGGGGCGGGGGTTGCGAGCCGGTATTCTCCCGTGCCCCGGTAAGAGCCTGGTTGCAGGCGCTCACGCCTGCGGCGGAGAGGAGAAGGCCGAAAATGGCCGCTGTCCGGAGACCTGCAGCGTGACTCCACATAGAACCTCCTGGATGAGGACCGGGTTGCGATTCCAGGATAGGGCTTGCCGGTGACTCCTCTCTGACCCGGGTCTGACCATGGTTTCGGGGCTCCGGATGTGGCAGGCCATTCTGCCGGGGCCTAGATTGGGGGCCTGCCTCCAAGGTCGGAAACTTGCTCGCGCTCCAGACGTTCGGCACCGTCGGGCTCCGGATCCGCGGTGAAGTCGAGTCACAAGTCCAGCTGGTTCAGCCCAAGCGGCTGGCGCTGCTCATTTATCTTGCCGTTGCACCTCCCCGCCGCTGCCGCCGTCGCGACCAGATCGTGGCGCTTCTCTGGCCGGGTCTCGACCAGGAGCACGCCCGCGGAGCGCTGAGCCAGGCACTGCGCTACCTCCGCCGAGCCCTGGGCGATGGCGCCGTCATTACCCAGGGTGAGGAGGAGGCGGGACTGGACCGGAAGGTGATCGAGTGCGATGCGATGGTCTTCGGTGCGCTGTGCGAGAGCGAGAAATTCGAGGAGGCCCTCGAGCTCTACACAGGACCGTTCCTCGACGGCTTTTTCGTCGGCGATGCCAGCCCCGAATACGAGCAGTGGGTGGTGGACCAGCGCACGGGGCTACGGCAGCGTGCGGCGGGTGCGGCGGTCAGACTGACGGAGCGGGCGGAGGGCGTGGGGGACCTGCCCGCGGCGGTCCGCTGGGCGCGGCGGGCGGCCGAGATCGCCCCGGGGGACGAGGTGGTGGTGGCGCGGCTGATCCGGTTGCTGGACCAAAATGGAGACCGGGCCGGTGCGCTCAGGACCTATGAAGAACTGCGGGAGCGACTCAGAGAGGAATTCCAAGTCGCTCCCTCGCACGAGACTCAGGCGCTCATCGGGCGGATACTGGGGCGGTAGCAAGAACGCCGTTGGGTTAGCTGCCGCCGTGGCACTGGGTTCCGCCGCAGCAACACCCATACTTCGAGCACGCCACCCAAGGCACGGTCGTCCCGGGGCTTACACGCACCAACGGCATCCCGATGCCGAATCCTGCGAATGCCAACGGGCGGGGTTCGACCTGCTCGGTGGCACTGTCGATGAAGCAGGCCTTCCAGCCGTTCGTGAAGCACTTGAGCGCCGCAGCGCTTAGCCCGCCCCCTTCAGCTGACCCGGCGCGGGGAGTCAGGGCAGGGGGATCGATACCGGGTCTCTGCGTGTAGCCCGTGATGGGTCCGTGGGGGATGTACGTGGGTCCGCCCTCCGCGGTTCCAATCGACTTCACGCCGTTGGCATTGACAACCACCATCACCGGGTCGGTTGTCGTGCTCGCTGGATCCGATACCGTCCAGACCACCAAATAGTTTTGCGTGCTGGCATCGAGGCCCAAGCGCCGGTAGCTCCTGTCGCTCTCGATCCGAGCCATCACCCGGCCCTCCGGAGCAGGGGGGGCGCCCCACCACACGTTGTGCCTGGGATATATGTTGGCGGTTGCGTAGCCGATATCGGTCACCGTGCTGTGACTCTCGGCAGGGAGCAGGGTGTGGTTGGTTTCCCCAAGGGCTGTATCCACCTGCATCGTCGCCAGGCAGGACATGGCCTCCTCCCACGACATCTCCAACTGCGTATTGCCCCTCAGCGACGGGTTCGCTTCAATCAGCCTCACAAGGGACACGAGCTTGTCCTCGGCACAGCCGAGAGGAGCCGGGACCGGTGGCACTACTTGCTCTCCGATTTGAACCTTGTCCTTGCACGAGATAACCGCCGGCACAATCAGCGCCGCGACCACCATCCATACGCGTTGTGACACATCGACCTCCCTGAGGATGTGAACGACTCGCTACGGGTTTTCTCGTCCGGTCGCCGCAATCCTGTTCATCGCGGCCATGTCGATCGACTCTCCTGCATTGGCCCCTTCCCACAGCACCACCACCGATTGTGCCCACCGTCGGGCGACGGCGAGTTCGCCACGCCTGGCCGCCAGCCGCGCGCGCAGCGCCATCGCCAGTACCAGGGATGCCGGTCCCTGGATGGTTTGGAACGCGATGGCGTTCTGCACCGAGAGGGCACCGAGAGCGGCATCCAACTCGCGGATGGCGGCGGCCGAATCGCCCATGCCTGCGCGAAGCCAGGACTCCTGATACAGAGCATCGAGCCCGAGTTGTCCGGGGACCACCTCGGGAGGGCTCTGACGCAAGCGGTCGAGCTCTCCGAACGAACTCCGCAGTCCGGCGAAGTCTCCCTTTGAGAACAATGCCTGCAGGGCGAGGAGATGATTGTCGCCGGGATCGGCATGCTGGGTCCGGGCGCCATACGCTGGAAATCCGAACACTGCCGGCGCCGCCAAGAGCGCCCGGCGGAGGGACGCCCGGGAGCTCCGATTCGGCGTGGCTCGCGACATTCTCTCGATCCGGTCCTCCAGCAGCCTGACGCTATCCGCCGGCCCCTGGAGGATCGCGTACCCCAGGAGCCGCATCGATGGCAGGGCGAGCATCGCGGATGGCCTGAACTGCCCACCATCCACCGATTGAAATGTCTGGGCGGTCGCGGCGGTCTCGAGGAGACTCAGCAATCGTGCCCGATCGCCAACCAGTCCCGCGAGCGGGGCCAGGTCGAGCGCCATACTGGGACCCGGATTCACCCGGCTCCTGAGGGCCGAGTCCGCGAGTAGTCGCGCGCCAGTGAAATCTGCCGCCTTGAGCCGAAGCCGCACCTCGACCAGCGTCTGCCGAAGCCTGTCAGAAGAGTCTTGCGCGAGCGAGCGGCTCCGCCGAATCGAGGCGATCGCGGAATGCTCTCCATTTCCCTGCTGGAGACCAGCCTGCTCCAACGCGAGAGCCCTTGCTTCCCAGGCAACCGGGCTCTCTGGAAAGGTGCGAGTCCAGCGTGACGCGATGTCGTCGAGAATCAATCGATTGCGTTCAAATGCCGATGTGCTCGAGACGGGGACGTGAGATGCACTCGTCGTAGACAGCCGGTCGATCGGGACCGGAACGAAACTCATCGTGTCACGCTCGAGCCCCGGATATGCCGCGAAGCCCGCAACGCGAGTGCCCGCCAGCCGTCCGGCGCGGTAGTAGGCCGGACCGGTGGGCAGGACACTATTGAGGCGCTGCATGAGCATCTGCTGCAGAGCCCGGTGCACCGAGGGCGAGATCTCCAGGGCTTTCCGGTAGGCCCGAGCGGCGCCTTCGTAACTCGATCGGAAGCGCATACCACTGGAGCTCTTCGCATCGGCCAGAACCCGGTCGTCGCTCCACTGACAGTCGCCCAGCCCGAACCACGCGGAAAACTCGGCGGAGTCCCGCCGGGCCATCGCCCGGTAGCGATCGCAGGCGTCGGGAAACCGTTGCTCGGCCAGCGCCAGCAACGCGCCGGCGTGGGCTTCCTCCCTACCGGTGAGGCCGTGGCCAGGCTCGGCGGCCCGTGTTGCAAATGGCTTCCAGTCGTCCGGCGGCTCACCGAGCCACTGTGATACGGATGCCAGCTTGAGGTTGGCCGGGCCGTAGGTGGGATCACCGTCGAGCGCCCGACCGAATTCTCGCCGGGCCGTTGTGAGATCCCAGGAGTTCAGCGCGACCATCCCCGCCGCGAACGCGCGGGTCGTCGCCAGCGGGCGGCGACTGTCGGGAGACGGGATCGGGCGGCCGCCGCTCACCAGGAAATCGGCCAACGCCTCGAAACGCGCGCCCACCTCGGGATCATCCTCCCCGTGAAAGGAGACGCTGCTGTCGCGGATCACCGACCCCGAGTTCCGGACGTCGTAGAGAACTCCCTGCACCTGGATGGTACCGCCCTGGGCATAGACCTGGCCCCAGAGGAGCTGGCCGGCGCCGAGTGAGCGGGCGATCGTGAGCGCCGCGGTCAGGTTCGGCGGCCCATCGCCATGCTGGCCGAGTGCATCGCTGGCACGGAGCTCGTCCACCCGGGGAAGGTCCCGCCAGCGACGGAGCGAAGTGGAAATGAGCTGGGCGCAGATCTCCCCGCTCAGAAAGCCCGGGGCGCCGCGCTGCAAATGCCGGAACGGAAGCACCACCAGACGTTCCGGCTCGATCCCACGGTTCTCGAAGTACCGGCGCACCCAGCGATGGGCGGGAATGGCCACTGCCAGGAGGAGAACCGCCGCTGCTACCCAGGGCCACCGGGACCGCCGGGCTCGCGGGACGGGGAGAGTGGGCCCTCGCTGAATGGCGGTGATCAGGTCGGCACCGCTGGCATACCGGTCCGCTGGTGTCTTGGCGAGCGCCTTCTCCACTACGCCCTCGACCCACACCGGCAGGTCGGGCCGAGCCAGTCGCAGCGAGGGAACCTTCTCCAGCATGTGCCGCATCGCGAGGACTTTGTGGGACTGACCGGAGAAGGGTCGCTCCCCGACGAGCATCTCGTACAGCACGCAACCCAGGCTGTAGATGTCGCTCCGCCCATCCAGCGAGCGATCGGCGCTCGCCTGCTCCGGGCTCATGTACGCCGGCGTTCCAACGACGATTCCAGAGGACGATAGCCGGGCATCGCCCACTGCATCGGTTACCCGGGCAATGCCGAAGTCCGCCACCAGGGCGCGCCCGTTCTCCAACAGAATGTTCTCCGGCTTGATATCGCGGTGAACGATGCCGTGCTGATCGGCGTACTGGAGCGCGTCGGCGACGTCCCGGGTGATCTGCACCGCATCGTCGAGTGATAACTGCCGTTCCCGATCGAGCCGGGTGCGCAAGGTGTCACCGCGGGCCACCGGCATGACGTAGTAGAGCTGCCCGTCCTGTTCTCCGGAGTCGAGCAGCGGAAGGATGTGGGGATGGGTCAGCTGCGCTGCGATCCGGATTTCCCGGAGGAACCGGTCCGGCCCCAGGATCGGTGCCAGATCGGGCCGGATGATCTTGATGGCGACGTCGCGGTGGTGGAGAGTATCCTGGGCGAGGTACACCGTGGCCATCGCGCCACGACCCAGCTCGCGTTCGAGCCGGTAGCGGGTACCAAACTCCTTGGGAAGCGCCGTGATCGGTTGGCCCACCGGGGCACGCTTTGGCCGGGAGAAGAGTCTAACCATACGGCTTGCCGGGGTGAATTGCCAGAACCGCCGCTTTTGTTCACCCTAGCGGGTTAGCGTGACGGAAGTCTGACGGATGGCTGACGGGGAGAGGCTAAGAGGCTAAGAGGCTAAGAGGCCAGGAGGCTAAGACGGGGTCTTAGAGAACGTAGGCTTGGAGCATCACGAGGACGCCGACCAGCGAGGCGAGCGCCACGCTGTGGAAGAACACGTAGCGCAGAATGGTGCCTTCCTGCCCGTCCGAGTTGGTCACTGTGCCGGCCACGACGATGCTCTGCGCGTCGATCATCTTCCCCATCACGCCGCCGGACGAGTTGGCTGCGGCCATGAGCACGGGGTCGAGGCCGAGCTGGCGAGCAGTGATGGTCTGGAGGCTGCCGAACAGCACGTTGGATGAGGTATCCGATCCGGTCAGCGCGACTCCCAGCCATCCCAGCATGGTGCCGAAGAAGGGATAGAGCACTCCGGTCTGCGCGAACGCCAGGCCCAGGATGGCGTCCTCTCCGCTGTAGCGGGTGACGAAACCCAGCGCCAGCATCAGCGAGATGGTGAGCAGGGACGCCCGTGCCCGGCGGAGGGCCGACACCCAGGTCAGCGTGAGCTCGCGGAGCCCGTAGCGCAGGAACGCCGCCGTGATGAGCGCCGTCAGCAGGATCGCCGTGCCGGTGGCCGAGAGCCAGTTGAGGGTAAACACAGCGGGTTCGGCGGTGAGGGCAGCAACCACCGGCGGAGCGCGCTCCACCAGATTGTGCAGGCCCGGCACCGGGAGCCGGGGTGCCGAAAGACTGTTGAGCGCGGCTTTGAGCTGGGGCGTTCCCCAGGCAAAGACCAGCACCGTGAGCACGATCCAGGGAATCCACGCCTTGCCGGGCGCGGGGCCCTTCGGCGCCATCGCCGCTTCACCAAGACGCTGTGCAGAGGCCGGCCTCCAGATTTTCAGGAAGGACACCAGGCACGCCATCGAGCAGGCTGCGGCCACGATATCGACCAGCCAGGGTCCGTGCAGGGTGGCAACCAGGAACTGCGGAATGGCAAAGGAAACGCCCGCCACCAGCACCGCCGGCCAGACTTCCAGCATGCCCCGCCACCCCGCATAGGCCCACATCAACCAGAACGGAACGATCACCGAGAACACCGGAAGCTGATGACCGACCTGCGCCGAGAGGGCGTGGAGATCGAGGCCGGTAACGCCCTGCAGCGCGATGATCGGAGTGCCCAGCGCTCCGAACGCTACCGGCGCGGTGTTTGCGATGAGCGAGAGTCCCGAGGCCTCGAGCGGCTTGAACCCCAGGGCGATGAGGATTCCGCCGGTGACGGCCACCGGCGTGCCGAAGCCGGCCGCGCCCTCCAGGAATGCTCCGAAGGAGAAGGCGACCAGCAAGAGTTGCAGGCGCCGGTCGTCGGTGACGCCCGACACGCCGCGCCGCAGCGCGTCGAGCAACCCCCGGCGCTCCACGAGCTGGTACAGGAAGACGACGTTGAGAACGATCCAGCCGATCGGGAGCAGGCCATAGGCCGCCCCCAGCACCGCGCTGGCCAGCGCCATGCGGACCGGCATTCCGATCACCAGGATGGCGACGGCCACCGCCGCAATCAGGCCGGCCAATGCCGCGAGCGGGGCCTTGAGCCGGAGCCAGGCAAGCGAACCGAGCAGCGCCACGATGGGGAGCGCCGCAACCACGGTAGACCAGAGTGGGGAGCCCAGTGGGTCGTAGCGCTGCGGCCAGCTCACGCGATGAGGTCGCCGGTGATGTCGCTGAGCCGGGGAGCGCCCGCGAGTGCCATGGCGAGATCCAGCTCCGCCAGCAGCAATTCCAGGACTCGGCGCGCGCCGGCCTCGCCGTCCACCGCGAGGCCCCAGAGCACCGGCCGGCCCACCATCACGGCACGGGCGCCGAGCGCCAGCGCCTTGAGAATGTCGGTGCCGCGGCGGATGCCCCCGTCCATCATCACCACAGTACGGTCGCCGACCGCGGCGGCGATATCAGGGAGAGCCCGGAGGCTCGCAATGGCGGTGTCGAGCTGGCGGCCGCCGTGATTGCTCACCACCACGCCCGCGGCGCCGTGATCGACTGCGCGGCGGGCGTCATCGGCGCGCACCAGGCCCTTCACCACCAGCGGAAGGCCGGCCAGGCCGCTCAGCCACTCGAGATCCTTCCACTGGAGCGTGGAGTCGCGCATGCCGCTGATGAAATTGGCCAATCCGGACCCGGCGGCCTCGGTCTGGAGGGGCGCGCTCGCCGCGGGAATGAAGTTGGCGACGCGAAGATCGGGGGAGAGGCGGAATCCATTCCGCTCGTCGCGCTCGCGGCGGCCGATCTCGGGAACGTCGACCGTGAGCACCAACGCGTCGAATCCGGCGGCTGCTACGCGGGACACCAGCTCCCGGGTGATGCCGCGATCCTGGTGGACATAGAGCTGGAACCAGAGCGGGCCGGAGGCGGCGGCGCGCACTTCTTCCAGTGAATGGGTGGCGAAGGTGCTCACCGTCATGGGAAGGTTGAGGGAGCTCGCCGCGCGCGCCGTGGCGCATTCCCCCTCCGCGTGGGCCAGCCGCTGAAAGGCCATGGGCGCCACGACGAGCGGCGCGGAAACCGAGCGGCCGAACAGGGTCGTGCCGAGCTCCCGGCGGCTCACGTCCACCAGCACCCGATACCGGATGGCCACCTCCTCGAACGCTCGGCGGTTGGCCTCAAGGGTGATCTCGTCGTTGGCTCCTCCGGCGTAGTAGTCGAAGGTCTGGGCCGGGAGGCGGTCGCGAGCCAGCAGCTCCACCTCGTGGAGGTTCAGAAAGGTCACTGGCCGTGGCCTTTGATCGAGCCGAGCACCATCCGCATGAACTCGTCGATCTTGCCGGTGCCCATCCAGCGCACCACTACGACCAGGTCGTGCTCCGGATCCATCCAGATGACGTTGCCGCCCGCCCCACGCGCGAAGAACGAGCGCGGCGTGGCCGCGGGGTACTGCTTCTGTTCGGTGTTGAGCCACCAGAGGAACCCGTACAGCGGATTGAGCGGTGCCGGAGTCGTGGCCAGCGTCACCCACGCGTCGGAAAGCAGTTGCCGGTCCTGCCACCGGCCGCGCCGGAGCAGGAGATAACCGAAGCGGGCGTGGTCGCGGGTACTTGCCCAGACGCCGCCGCCCCAGTGACCCCCGCCGCTGACCGACTCGATCTGACGTCCATCCTGCCGGGTGGTCGAGGTGCGGTAGCCATGCCATTCCCACGTGGAGGAGGCGCCAATGGGGTCCATGATTTCCCGCTTGAGCACCGCGGGCAGCGGACGATTCCAGATCCGGAGCAGCGACAGCGCGAGGCGATTGACCCGCACGTCGTTGTACTCCCACACGGTGCCGGGGGCGCCGAGGGTGCGATCGTAGCCGAGCCGGCGGTCGGCGCGGTCGGGCTTGCCCCAGAGGCTGCCCTCCCACTCGGTGGTCTGGTCGAGATGCATTCGCCAGGTGATCGGGGCGTTGTGGGCGGAGCTGTACCCACCGTCCGTGACGGTCTGGGCGACGGGCTGGTCCAGATCCTTGATCATCCCGCGATCGTACGCCAGTCCCGCGACGGTGGACAGGTAGCTCTTGGCCACGCTGAAGGTCATGTCCACGCGGCGGGTGTCGCCCCACTCGGCGACGATGTAGCCGTGCCGGATGATGATGCCGTTCTGGCGGCCGCGGTCCTTGAACGGTCCCAGGATGTCGGGAAAGGGCTCCTTCGCGGTGTTGGTGGCGAGCTGTGCCTTCATGTCCATGGACCAGGCGATCTCGCTGGACTGCGCGAAGGAGACCGCGGCGCCGAGGCCGGCCGAGTCGAACCCTTCCTCGCTGGGGCGACGGGGGGCCCATCCCTCGCCGGGCGGGGGGTAGTAGGCGGCGGCGGGTTCCGGGGTGGTGGCGGCGGGTGAGGCGGCGGAGCCGCCGCAGGCGGCCGCCATGAGTATCGCCCAGCCGAGCGGCGCGGGTCGGTGCAAGTGCGGCATGAGGATCCCGTTCAAGTCGGCGTAGCCTGGGGGCCAACCTGGAAATCTACAGCGTGAACCCATCCGCAGTATCTTCCACTCCGCGACTATGGGTCCCTACGGCTTCTCTCTGGCGCTCGGAGTAACCGGCCTCGTGGTGATGGCCCTGCTCGGCTTTGGGCACCACGGCGATTCCGGCGGCCACGGCCATGCCGGGCACGGTCACACCGGTCACGGGCATGACACCGCCTCCGGTCACCATGGCCCCGGGCATCACGATGTTGGCGGGCTGTCGAAGGTGGTCAGCCTGCTCTCGCCCCGGCTGCTCTTCAGCTTTGCGGTCGGCGCCGGCGCGACCGGCCTCCTCCTCAGTCCCTTTCTGTTCGAGCCGGTTATCGCCGCGCTCGCCGTGGCGGGCGGCGTGGTCTTCGAGAAACTTCTGGTGGGGCCGATCTGGAAATTTCTCTTCCGGTTCGAGTCCAAGCCGGCCCTGATGCTCCAGAGCCTGGTCATGGAGGAGGCGGAGGCGATGATGGACTTCGACGCCCAGGGGCAGGGACTGATCAAGCTGGAGCTCGACGGGCAAGTCGTGCAGCTGCTCGGAACGTTGGCGCCGGAGGACCGCTCGTCGTCCCGACGCATCCATCGCGGCGATGTGCTCCGCATCGAGGATTTCGATGCGGCCCGTAACCGTTGCACCGTCTCATATGCGGGCCCCCGCCCGCCGGAGGCACTTCCATGAGCCAGTGGCTGGTCATCGCGGCAATCGTCGCGGGTACGCTCTTCCTGATCCCGATCATCGTGTCGGTGTTCCTGCGCGATGTGAACGCGGGCACCATCCGGCTGGTGAGCTGGCTGCAGGGCTCCACCGTGATTTACCGGGGGCCCGGCAAGTCCAAGGAGATCCCGCTGCTCACGACCGGGACCACGATTTCCAGCAAGGTGATCAATGTCGACCTGGACATCACCGACCAGACCGCGGACATGGACGACAACGGGGTGCCCCGGCCCATCAAGATCCGGGTACTGGCCAGCGCGATCGTCTCGGTCGGCGACACCGACATCATGATCAAGACGGCGGCCAACCGCTACTTTGCCAAGCCGGAACCGGACCAGCTCAACACCATCACCGACCTGCTCTCGAGCTCGGGCCGCCGGGCGATCAACCTGCTCACCCAGGACCAGCTCTTTTCCGCCAAGACGGCGCCGCGCGTCAAGGCCCTGATTCCGGCCGCCGCCACCGGCCAGAGCACCGACCTGCAGCTTGCGGAAAGCGAAGAAGACGATCCGCTCGCGATCATCATCCGCAAGGCCTGCTCGCGCGAGCTCACGGACCTCGGTCTGGTGTTCAACTCGCTGAACATCAAAGTGGTGCAGTCGGAGGTGGCGGAGGCGCGGCGCCGGCAGTCGGCGGCGGAGGCCCAGGCCAACGCGGACATCGCGACGGCGGTGCAGAACCGCCGTTCCAAGGAGGCGCAGCTCGCCGCGGAGCGGGCTATCTCCGACGCGAATCGCGAGCTGGAACAGACCAAGGCCTCGAACGCGGCGCTGGTGGCGCAGGCGGAAGCCAAACGCCAGGATGCAATCGCGGTGCAGCGGACCGCGGAGCTCGGGGCCACGCAGATTGCCCAGGCCCGGGCCGATGCGGAACGGGTCAAGATCGAGGCTGAGGCGCGGGCCGACGCGGAAGCCATCAAGATCCGAACCGTCTCCATCGCCACGGCAGAGGCGATCGGCAGGGTGAACGAAGCCATCCGGCAGGGCGGGGAGAACTATTTCAAGTACCGCCAGATCGAGATGATCCCGGACATCGCACCGGTGATTGCCGATGCGCTGGCCAAGGCGCGGCTGATTACCATCTCGGGCGGCGAGGGGGGTGGTGCGGCGAACTCGGCGACGAACAACATTACCGCCGTGATTCAGACGGTGCTGGCGGCGCAGATGATCAGCAAGTCCGGGATCGGAGACGACGAGAAGAAGTGACACAGTGACCAGTAACCGGTTACTGCTTACCGCTCACTGTTTTGCCAGATATCCGGCCGCGGCGATCTCTCCCACGGCCTGGCCAACGATCTTTCCGATATCCTGCCCGCGCTTGACGAACACGTTATTGATGTACACCGCGAAGGCAAAGCGCCTGCCGTCCGGACGGGTGAAGTATCCGGCCAGCCCCTTGGCGGTCACCATCGTTCCCCGATTGAGGAGATCGTCGTCGGTAAACGTGCCGGTCTTGCCGTGCACTTTTCCCGCCGCGGCGGACTCGACCTGGATTTTAGCGAGTGTGCCATCCTTGCCGAGCACCGGCAGCGCCGCGAAGAACGCCGGGTAGCTCTTCTGGCCGGCCATGTACGCCAGGTAGGCCACCATGAAGTCGGGGGTGTAGTGCGCGCTGGCCCCGGCGCCGTCGCCCTGTGAGGCGCTGTTCACGTCCAGGCCCGCCCGGATCAGCCATTCCCGCTCCAGATCGAACCCGGCCTGAGGCTCGGTCTTCTTCCCCACCACGGCTCCCACGACTCTGGGCAGCATGCTCGCGTGCAGGTTCTGGCTCACCTTGAGGGTGACCCTGGCTTCCTCGCTGAGTGGAAGCGACACGTGCTCGGCGACCTCCATCTCCGCGGTGTACAACCCCGCAAGCGCGCTGAAATCCACGACTTCTCCCGCCTGGCGGGGCGCCGCCACGATCCCGCGCTCGTGCAGCGCTTCGGTCAAGACGAATTCGGCGAAGCGCACCGGATCGGGCACCACGTACGGCACGACGCGGGTCCCGGCCCCTACCGCGATGGTGCCGGTCATTGTCACCGTGTGACTGCCATCCGGATTGGTGACATCGCTGGTGAAGTCCGCGGTTCCGGCGGAGTCCTTCGGGATGGTCACGGCGCGCGCCGTGAGGCGGAGGTAGGCGGTGGCGGGTGAGACGATGATGGTGGCCGGGTCGCCGGGATTCTTCCCCGCCGTCACCAGGATATCGACCACGTTGTCGTTGACGGCAATCGGCGAGATCACGACGCCGGTGCCGCCTTCGCGGTCGCCGCCCTTGAAGAGGGAGGCATCCACCAGGACCCTGCCGGTGACCCGCTTCACGCCCCGGGCCGCAACCTGGCTTGCCAGCCCGCGTATCGCCGCCAGCGGATCGCCGTCCACCGCGACGCCCGCATAGGAGTGGTCTTCGTCCTTGAAGGCCAGGGTTCCATCGGGGCGGGCGCGGCCCGAGAGGTTGGGGTCTCCACTCGCGACCAGCACCAGGTCACCATTCAGCGTTCCATCGGCGCCAAGGGGGCCAGCGCGGTAGACCCGGGTATGAAACCGGTAGTCGGAACCGAGGAGCCCGAGCGCCGTTCCCACCGAGAGCAGCTTGGTGGTGGACGCCGGGGTGAAGAATTTGTCGCCGTTGATACGGTAGACCGGCTTCTTCGCGTCGAGATCGTAGAACGCGACGCC
>JANNGX010000071.1:0-2185 GCA_031404115.1 Gemmatimonadales bacterium
GGGTACTCCCGGTGGCGCACCAGTCTCAAGGTGGTGGTCCGCACCTGTTTTCCCGGCATCATCACCGGGGTCCTGCTCGCGGTGGCCCGGGTGTCCGGCGAGACCGCCCCGCTGCTCTTCACCGCGCTGGGCAGTCAGTACTTGAGCACCGACATCCGGCAACCGATGGCCGCCCTTCCACTCGTGGTCTACACCTATGCAACCGGCCCCTACGACGACTGGCACCGCCTCGCCTGGGCGACGGCACTCGTCCTCATCCTCGTCGTACTCGTTCTCAGCGTCCTTACTCGACTCGCCACCCGCAGCAGGTTCGATGGCCCTCGCTGAGGCGGAACAGGCCCGCATCCAGACCGCCGGGCTGACCTCGTGGTATGGCGAGGTGGCTGCGGTGAAGAACGCGTCGGTGGGATTCGCGTCGAACCAGGTGCATGCCCTGATCGGCCCCTCGGGGTGCGGCAAGTCCACCTTCCTGCGCTCGCTCAACCGGCTGCACGAGGAGACCCCGGGCGCGCGGGTGACCGGCCTGGTGACATTGGATGGGGAAGACGTCTACGGATCGAGAGTCGACGTAAAGCGGCTGCGGCGCCGGGTCGGGATGGTCTTCCAGAAGCCCACCCCGTTTCCGACGATGTCGGTGTACGACAACGTAGCCGCCGGACTCCGGCTCTCCCGCCAGGCATCGCGCGCCGTGGTGGACGATGAGGTGGAAAAGGCGCTCACCTTTGCGGGACTCTGGGACGAGGTCAAGGACCGGCTGCGGGGCAGCGCCATCGCGCTCTCCGGCGGGCAGCAGCAACGGCTGTGCATCGCGCGGACCATCGCGCCGGAGCCCGAGGTCGTCCTGCTGGACGAGCCGACCTCGTCGCTCGACCCCCAGGGCACCCAGCGGATCGAGGAGCTGCTGTTCCACCTCAAGGAACGGTTCACCATCATCATCGTCACCCACAACATGCAGCAGGCCGCCCGGGTCTCCGACACGACGTCGTTCTTTTACCTGGGCGAGATGGTCGAGACCGGCCCGACCCGGCACATCTTCACGACGCCGACCCAGCAGCGCACCGAAGCCTACATCACGGGGCGGTTTGGATGACCGCAGTGGCAGCGGAGACTCCCACGCTGGCAGGCGCCATCGACGTCCGCGCGTTCTCCTTTTCCTACGGCCCGCGGGAGGTGCTGCACAGCATTTCCTTCACGATTCCGGCGCGCTCAGTCACCGCCCTGATCGGACCGTCGGGGTGCGGCAAGACCACCTTTTTACGATCGATCAACCGGCTCAACGATCTGATCCCCGAATCGAAGCACACGGGAGACATCGTGGTGGATGGCCGGTCGGTCTTTGCCCCGGGAACCGATCTGGTCGCGCTCCGGCAGCGGGTGGGCATGGTGTTCCAGCGGCCCAACCCGTTTCCCAAGACGATCTACGACAACGTGGTGTACGGACCCAAGCTGAATCGCCTCACCGCCACGCGCGACCTTCCGGCGCTGGTGGAGCGCTGCCTCCGCCAGGCGGCGCTGTGGGACGAAGTGAAAGACCGGCTGGACACGCAGGCCACCGGACTCTCGGGGGGACAGCAGCAGCGGCTCTGCATTGCGCGGGCGCTGGCCAACGATCCCGACGTGCTGCTGATGGATGAGCCCTGCTCCGCGCTGGACCCGATCGCCACGCAGCGGGTGGAAGAGCTGATCGTCCAGCTCAAGGCCAAATACACGATCGTCATCGTCACCCACAACATGCAGCAGGCGGCGCGAGTATCGGATGTGACCGGATTTTTCTACAAAGGCGACCTGGTGGAGTTCGGTCCGACCGACACGATCTTCACCCGGCCGGCCAAAGAGCAGACTGAAGCCTACATAACGGGGAGATTCGGATGAGCCCGGAAACGCACCGGCACTTTCACGAGGAGCTCAACCAGGTCAAGGTCCGGCTCCTCACCATGAGCGGCGAAGCCGAGGCGGCGCTGCGACTCGCGGTCGAGGCCTTGCTCGAGCGCAACGCCGAGAAGGCCCAGCAGGTGATCGCCGGCGACCGGATCGTCGACTCCATGGAGGTGGAGGTCGAGGAATCGTGCATCGACCTCCTGGCCCTCCAGCAGCCGATGGCCAAGGACCTCCGGATGCTGGTGGCCGCCATCAAGATCGCCAACGACCTGGAGCGGGTCGGCGACCACGCGGTGAACCTGGCCCA
>JANNGX010000072.1:0-2063 GCA_031404115.1 Gemmatimonadales bacterium
CCACCGCAACCACGCCGCCCGCTTCGACGTGGTCGGCTTCGCCGACGACGCCCGCGACAAGCTCCACGCCCACATCCACGGCGTGAGGGTGCTCGGCACGGTGGCACAGCTCCCGGCGCTGGTGGCCGACCACGACGTGGCGCGCGACCTCCAAGCCGATGAACACGAAGGGGGGATGGCTGTGCATGGGGCTGGCCGCCAGATGCGAGGCCCGGGCCTCGAAGACCCGCACGTGGTCGTTCTCGAAGAGGACGTTGTGGACCTTGGGGTCGACGAGGACCGCGTCCTTCGCCTTCTGCGCCGTAGCGGGAACAGTCGGGCCCAGAGCGAATGCCAGCACGATAGCCCAGTAGCGGTTCATCGCATCCTCCGGCAGAGAGTTCGCCATGCATTGGGAGGGGGAGTGTCCTTCCACCCGCGAAGGTACGGGGGGGCTGTCGGGTCGTCAACTACGGCACACCCGCCGGTGGCCGGCCAGCCTTCGGATCGCTATGATCCTCGGTATGTTCACCGACCTGCCCGACCTGGCCGCCGAGCGACTCGGTGGCGCCGTGATCGCCGCCAACGACGAGTTCTTTGCCCCCAAGGAGGGGCTCATCAAGGCGGCGCCCCCCGAGTGGCGCGAAGGGCTCTATACCGAGCGCGGCAAGTGGATGGATGGCTGGGAAACCCGCCGCCGCCGCACCCCGGGACACGACTGGGCCATCATTCGTCTGGGGGTCCCCGGCATCGTACGGGGCGTGGTGATCGATACGAGCTTCTTCACCGGGAATTTCCCGGAGCGGGCCAGCATCGATGCCGCCGCGATGGAGGGAGTGGCTTCGGCCGAGTTGATGGCCGGCCCCGGCGTGCCCTGGAAGCTGCTGCTGCCGAAGTCCGAGCTCAAAGGCAACACGGCCAACCCGTTTGCGATCACTCAGAAGGGGCGCCGGATCACCCACCTCCGGCTCAACATCTTTCCCGACGGGGGCGTGGCCCGGCTCCGGGTCCACGGGGAAGCGGTGCCGGTCGAGCGCACCTTCGAGGCCGGCCGCGATGTGGATCTCGCGGCCATGAAGAATGGCGGTGTGGTCGTCTCCGCCAGCGACATGCACTACGGGCGTCCGCAGAATCTCATCCAACCCGGCCGCTCCACCCACATGGGAGACGGCTGGGAAACCAAGCGCCGCCGCGGCCCAGGTCACGACTGGACCATCGTCCGGCTGGCGCGCCGCGGGATCATCGATCGCGTCGAGCTGGACACCGATCACTACAAGGGCAATGCCCCCGGCAAGTGCATGCTGGAATACACCGACGCCGGCGAGTCGTTCGACGCCGCGACGGCCCGGTGGCGGGTGCTCGTGCCGAAGGCGCCGCTCCAGCCGCACGAGCGCCATCGGTGGGACGACCTCGTCGCCGGGCCGGCCAGCCACGTCCGCCTCAACATCTATCCCGACGGCGGCGTCGCGCGGCTCCGGCTCTTCGGGCGGGTGGAGGACTAGCGGCGGGTGACGGTCAGCGTCGCCGAGCTCGATGCCATGCCGGCGGCGCACGCGGTCGAGCTCCTCGCGTCCTGTTGCGGCTCGCCCAAGTGGGTGACGAACATGCTCACCCGCCGGCCCTTCGGGTCCCGTGACGCGCTCCTCGCGGCAGCCGACGAGGTCTGGCTCTCACTTCACCCCGACGACTGGCGCGAGGCCTTTGCCCACCACCCGCGAATCGGGGAGCGGACCGGCGCTACCCCGCAAACCGCGCGCGGTCAGGCCTGGTCGGCCGGTGAACAGGCAGACATGGACTCCGCGGGAGAGCGCCTGCGCCAGGGGCTCGCGGAGGCCAACCGCGAGTACGAAGCGCGCTTCGGCTACGTCTATATTGTCTGCGCCACCGGCAAAACCGCGGAGGAGATGCTGGCGCTGGCCCGCGCCCGGCTGGCCAACGATCCCGACACCGAGCTCGTCACCGCGGCCCGGGAACAACAGAAGATCACGCACCTCCGACTGGAGAAGCTGCTGCGATGAGCACCCTCAGCACCCACGTCCTCGACACCATGCTCGGCAGGCCGGCCACCGGCATCAAGGTCTCCC
>JANNGX010000073.1:0-9845 GCA_031404115.1 Gemmatimonadales bacterium
ATGGTGCCCCAACCCTGGCCACCACCACGCGAATCGGCATGGGTCGATCCGCCCCGCGGGCCGGAACGTACACGGGCGCGCCGGCCTTGTGCCGGGCGCGCTCGTGTTTGGGGGGGACGGGGCGGCCCGGAAGGCCGCGGCGCAGGCCGTCGCACCCGTCGACACCGCGGGACTGATGGCCACGGTCCGGGCCCTCGCGGCGGATTCGATGGAAGGCAGGCGCATCGGCACGCCCGGCGGCGCGCGGGCACGGGCCTACCTCCTGCGGCGCCTCACGGGGCTCGGCATCGCCCCGCTGGGAACCGCCTACCAGGCGCCCTTCGCGGTGAAGGGCTCGGTCAGCGGGGTGAACCTGCTCGGCGTGATCCGCGGCACCCGGTATCCCGACCGGTACATCGTGCTCACGGCCCACTACGATCACGTGGGCATCAATCGAGGGCACGTCTACAACGGCGCCGATGACAACGCCTCGGGTGCTGCGGCGGTGCTGGCAATGGCCGAAACGATCAAGCGGGCACCCCTCACCCATTCGCTGATCGTCGCACTGCTGGATGGCGAGGAAAGCGGCCTGCTGGGCGCCAGAGCGTTCCTGGCCGCGAAGCCGGTGCCCGTCGAGGCGATCGCCCTGAACGTGAACCTCGACATGGTGAGCCACAGCGATCGCGGAGAGCTGTGGGCCGCGGGTACCGCGTATACACCGGCACTTCGGCCGCCGCTCGATTCACTGGCGGCGGTCGCGCCGGTGCACCTCCGCTTCGGACATGATCGTCCCGGGGTGGCGGGCCAGCAGGACTGGACCAACGATTCGGATCACGGCCCCTTCCACGCCGCCGGGATACCATTCATCTACTTCGGCGTCCAGGATCACAAGGACTATCACCAGCCCACCGACGATCCTGACACGATCACGCCCGCCTTTTTCGGGCGGGCGGTCGGGACGATGCTGGCCGCGGTCCGGCGGCTGGACCGGGTCCTGCGATAGCCGCTACTTCTTCAGCATCACGAAGGTCGCGGTGATTGCCACCGCGCCCCCCTGCGAGCACTCGGTTCCTCCCTTGAGCGTGCCACTTTCCAGCGCGGCCTGACTCCTGCACTCCATGCCCATGATGTCCTGGCTCCAGGAAATCTGGGCGCCGTCCACCTTGAAGTCACGAACCTCGGCGGCATCGATCGGCTGATCGGCCTGAACCTGCAGCGTCACCTTCCAGGCACTGGCTTCCTTGCCGATGACGAGCTTGAGGAATCCCGGAGGCGCCTGATCGGACTGGTAGGGACCTTCCCAGGTACCCATCAGCTTGGGGCCCATGTCATCGGTCCTGGGGGTGGGCACCTGTGCGTGCGCCGGCGCCGTGGCAAGCAGCAGGAGGCCGGACATTACGGATGCGGAACGAATCATGAGACTGCCCTCGTGGTTGGTTGAGGCAAGAACGCGAATTCCGCGTCGGATGTTTCACACTGGTTCTCGGTCACCGGTTCCCGGTCACAGCCTTCGCAGCCGGACCCGCTCCACCCGGTGGTCCGCGCTTTTCTCCAGAATCAAATGCGCCCGCTCCCGGGTCGGCAGGATATTCTCCCGGAGATTGGCTCCGTTGATCTCGTCCCAGACCCGGCTCGCGAACGCCACCGCCTCCTCGTCGGAGAGGTGTGCGTATTTGCGAAAATACGACTTCGGGTCGCGGAAGGCTGTCTCCCTGAGCCGGCGGAACCGTCCGAGGAACCAGTCCTTTACGTGAACCTCGGCCGCGTCGACGTAGATCGAGAAGTCGAAATAGTCCGATACGAAGATCCGGGCGCCGTCGTCCTGTGGCCGGGGCCCCCCTTCCAGGACGTTGAGCCCTTCCAGGATCAGGATGTCGGGCTGCCCGATGACCTGGGCTTCTCCGGGAATGATATCGTAGCTCAGATGGGAATAGACCGGCACCGCGACCTCGGGGGTGCCGGCCTTGAGACTGGCCACGAATCGAAGGAGTCGCCGAACGTCATAACTTTCCGGAAATCCCTTGCGGGCCATCAGTCCCCGCTCCTCCAGGATCTTGTTCGGATAGAGGAACCCGTCGGTGGTCACCAGATCGACTCGCGGGTGGTCGGGCCATCGCGCCAGCAGCGCGCGGAGCACCCGTGCCGTAGTGCTTTTGCCCACCGCCACGCTCCCCGCGATCCCGAGGATGTACGGGTTACGGTGGACCGTTTTTCCGAGAAAGCGATCGGTGACCCGTTCCAGCTCCTTGGTCGCCGTCACGTGCAGATTAAGGAGCCGAGAGAGCGGGAGATAGACCTCTTCCACCTCATCCAGCGAGAGCTCTTCGTTCAGACCCTGCAGCTCGGCCAGGTCCGCCAGGGAGAGGGTGAGGGGCGTTGCGGCACGAAGTCCCGCCCATTCGGCGCGGTTGAAATTCGTGTAGGCGGAGACGGTCATGGCATGAAAGCTAAATAACGGCGGTATGTTCCGCTGACCCTGTGCCGGGATACCGCACCGATGCCGCCTGATTTGACCAGCAAGCTTCTCGCCTTCATGGAGCAACAGGTCTACCCCGCCGAGTCGGTGTGGACCGCCCAGGTGGCAGCAGACCGGCGGCGCCCCCCACCGGTCATGGAGGAGCTCACGCGGCGAGCTCGCGCCCTCGGGCTCTGGAACCTCTTTCTGCCCGGCGGCGAGTACGGTGCGGGGCTCTCCAACCTGGAGTACGCTCCGCTTTGCGAGATTCTGGGGCGCTCGCTGATTGCCCCGGAGGCCTGCAACTGCTCGGCGCCGGACACCGGCAACATGGAGGTCTTGGCCCGTTACGGCAGCGCGGAGCAGAAGGCGGCCTGGCTGGTGCCGCTGCTTGCCGGAGAGATTCGCAGCTGTTTTGCGATGACCGAACCCGACGTGGCCAGCTCCGACGCCACCAACATTCGCACGGCCATCGTGCCTGACGGCAGCGAGTACGTCATCACGGGGCGGAAGTGGTGGACCTCCGGTGCCGCGGACCCCCGGTGCAGGATTGCGATCGTCATGGGGCGGACCGATCCCGGGGCGGAGCGGCATCTGCAGCAATCGATGATCCTGGTGCCGATGGACACGCCCGGCGTCTCGGTGGTGCGGAATCTCTCCGTCTTCGGCTTCGATGACGCGCCCCACGGCCACGCCGAGGTGACCTTCGACCAGGTGCGCGTTCCAGCGACAAACCTGGTCCTGGGCGCGGGACGCGGATTCGAGATCGCGCAGGGCCGTCTGGGTCCCGGGCGGATGCATCACTGCATGCGGATGATCGGGCTCGCCGAGCGGGCGCTCGAGCTCATGTGCCGCAGAGTGAGGGAGCGCGTGGCCTTCGGGCGCCCGCTGGCGGAGCAGGGCACCATACGCGCCGATATCGCCAATTCCCGGGTCGAGATCGAGCAGGCCCGCCTGCTGGTGCTGCGTGCGGCGCGACTGATGGACGAGAGCGGCAATCAGGCAGCGCGCGCCGAGATTGCGATGATCAAGGTGGTAGCGCCCACCATGGCGCTGGCTGTGCTCGACCGCGCCATTCAGGCCCACGGCGGCGCCGGGGTCAGCCAGGACACCTTCCTGGCCGCGGCGTGGGCCCAGGCCCGGGCGCTCCGTATCTTCGACGGGCCGGATGAGGTACACCGGGAGGCGATCGCGAAGCTGGAGCTCCGGAAGTACGAGGTCGGGTGACGGCGCTCGACAGCGCGGGCCCGGTCCGCTCCGGCGAAGCGCTGGATGTTCCCGGACTGACTGCCTGGCTCCGGGACCGCCGGCCTGACGCCGGTGATACGGTCGAGGTATCGCAGTTTCCCCACGGCCACTCGAACCTCACCTACCTGGTCCGGCAGGGGAGCGCGGAGTACGTCCTCCGCCGCCCGCCGTTCGGCAACCTGGTCAAGACCGCCCACGACATGGGCCGGGAATTCCGGATGCTCGAAGCGCTGGCCCCGGTCTTTCCCGAAGCGCCCCGCCCGCTGCTCTACTCCGACGATCCCTCGGTGCTCGGCGCGCCGTTCTACCTGATGGAGCGACGCCGAGGCCTCGTGCTGCGCCGACGCCTGCCGTCCGGTGTCGAAGTCACTTCCACCCTGGCGGACCGGCTCTCCGGTGCCGTGGTGGAATCGCTGGTGCGGCTCCACGCGGTGGATTGCCATGCCGCCGGCCTCGGCGGGATGGGACATCCCGAGGGCTATGTCGGGCGGCAGGTGCGGGGCTGGAGCGAGCGGTACTCGGCGGCGGCGACCGAGCCGGTGCCCGAAATGGACGCGGTGGCGCGCTGGATGGCCGAGCGGATCCCGGCCGAGCGTAGCGCCGCTGTGATCCATAACGATTTCAAGTTCGACAATCTCCTGCTCGATCCGGCCGATCCGGCTCGCGTCGTGGCGGTGCTCGACTGGGAAATGGCGACGATCGGAGATCCGTTGATGGACCTGGGCTCGGCGCTGGCCTACTGGATCGAACCGGACGATCCCCCGGCGCTGGTGTCCGCAGCCATGGGGCCGACGTTCTTGCCGGGCATGTGGACGCGAACGCGATTTGCCGAAGAATACGCCCTGCGCTCCGGACGCCCGGTGGAGGGGATCTCCTTTCACTACTGCTTCGGGCTCTTCAAGGTGGCGGTCATCGTGCAGCAGCTCTACGCCCGCTATGTGCGCGGCCTGACGCGGGATCAACGATTTGCCGGGATGAACCGGATGGTGGCGGTGCTGGCGCGCCAGGCGGAACGCGCCGCTGAGCGCGGCACGCTGCTCTCCTCGAAAGGCTCCGGAACCCCATGAGCACTGAGCAATCGCTGGCCGGGAAGGTTGCGCTCGTGACCGGTGGAGGGCGCGGCATCGGCCGGGCCATCGCGACGCGGTTGGCCGAGGCTGGAGCGGGGGTGGCCATCGCCAGCAGGAAGGTCGACGTGCTGCAGAGGACCGCGGAGGAGCTGGCTACGCTGCCGGGCCGGGTTCATCCGATTGCCTGTCACGTGGGGCGCCGGGAAGATCTGGAACGCGCGGTCCGGGAAACCGAATCGAAGCTGGGCTCGATCGACATCCTGGTGAACAACAGCGCCACGAATGTGCAGAACGGCGCCGCGCTCGACGCCACCGACGAGCAACTCGACAAGATGGTCGAGGTGAACCTCAAGGCGGCGTTCCGGCTGGTGAATCTGGTGGCGCCCGGGATGATTGCGCGGGGCAACGGTGGCTCGATCATCAACCTGGTGTCAGTCTCGGGCATCAGACCCCAGCCCGGCAGCATTCTGTACAGCATGACCAAGGCGGCGCTGATCATGCTCACCAGGGCATGGGCGCGGGAGCTGGGCCCCCACCGGATCCGGGTGAACGCGATCGCGCCGGGGCTGATCCAGACCGGGTTCAGCGAGTACCTCTGGAAGGATCCGGCGCGGCGGGAAGAGTTTGCCGGCGATCAGGTGCTGCCGCATCTGGGCCAGCCGGAAGAAGTGGGCGCGGCAGCGCTGTTCCTGGCGAGCGAGGCGGCATCGTTCGTGACCGGGCAGGTGCTGGTGGTGGATGGAGGATTGCTGGCGTGAGTCAGGCCGCGGAGCCGCCGCCGCCCACCATCTGGGCGGCGGTGAAGGAGGCGGTCCGCGGCACTCACCACCACGATTACACCGCGGGACCCGTCGGCCGGGCCCTCCTGCTCCTCGCGGTCCCGATGGTTCTCGAAGTGGCGCTCGAGTCGGTCTTTGCTGTGGTGAATGTCTTCTGGGTGGGCCGGCTCGGCGCCGACGCCGTCGCGACGGTAGGACTCACCGAGGCGATGTTCACCACGATCTACGCCCTGGGCATGGGCCTCGGGATCGGCGCCACCGCCATGGTGGCGCGACGGATCGGTGAGAAGAATCCCGAGGGCGCCGCCCGCGCCGCGGTGCAGGCCGTCGCGCTGGGGATCCTGGTGGCAGTACCCATCGCCATCCTCGGTGGGGTCTTCGCCCCGCAGTTGCTCGGGCTGATGGGCGCCTCGACGAAGGTCGTCGCAGGCGGCTCGACTTTCGCGCGGATCATGTTCGGTGGGAACTTCATCATCCTGCTGCTCTTTCTGATCAACGCGATCTTCCGCGGCGCCGGCGACGCGACCATCGCCATGCGCTCGCTCTGGATCGCCAACCTCTGCAACATGATCCTGGACCCGCTCCTGATCTTCGGGATTGGACCGTTTCCGGAGATGGGCGTCACGGGTGCGGCCATCGCCACCACGGTGGGACGCGGCATGGGCGTGGTCTACCAGTTTTACCGGCTCTCCGGGCGCAACAACCGTTTCGTCATCCGGAAGGAGCATCTCAAGCTCGAGTTCGAGCTGCTGACCCGGCTGTTCAAGCTTTCCAGCACCGGGATCTTCCAGATCCTGATTGGCACCACCAGCTGGATCGGGCTGGTCCGGATCATTTCCACATTCGGTAGCGAGGCGCTTGCCGGCTACACCATCGCCATACGTGTGGTGATGTTCGCCCTGCTGCCCTCGTGGGGGATGGCCAATGCGGCGGCCACGATGGTGGGGCAGTCGCTCGGGGCGGAGAAGCCCGACCGGGCCGAGCAGTCGGTCTGGCTGGCGGGCCGCTACAACCTGTATTTCCTCGGCTTCGTCGGTCTGCTCTTCGTGGTCTTCGCGCCGGTGCTGATCTCGGCATTCTCCCAGGATCCCGTGGTGCAGGACTACGGGGTCAGCGCGCTCCGGATCGTGAGCGCCGGGTTCCTCTTCTACGCCTACGGTATGGTGCTCACCAGCTCCTTCAACGGCGCGGGAGACACCTGGACCCCGACGCTGCTCAACCTCTTCTGTTTCTGGCTCTGGGAGATCCCGCTCGCCTGGGTGCTCGCCAAGACGCTGGGGCTGGGCCCGGATGGCGTCTCCATTGCCATCGCCGTGGCGTTCTCCACCCTGGCGGTGGCGAGCACGGTGCTGTTCAAGCGGGGGAGGTGGAAAACCCGCCGGGTCTAGTTGCCGGCCGCCTTGGGGGGGACGAAGAGCTCGGGCCCCAGGTCGAGCCGCGCCGAGCCGGAGGCGCGGGCCCGGATAACGATGGCGTCGGGCCTGACCCGGAGGCCGGCCGGCTCGGACTTGTCGATGGTCGCGGAGAGCCGCACGCCGCGGGCCACCTCCGTGTTCATTTCCTTGACCGCCATCGTCTGAATCTGTTCCATGAGGTCGCTGACGGACACCGTGGCCTGCAGCCGCAGGAATTCGCGGATCGCGTCGCCCTTGAGCCAGGCGACCCCCTGGACCAGCATACCGGCGCTGGTGGCGTCGAAGTCGAGGTCCGGCACGCTCAGCATGGCGGTGGCGGGATCGTAGCGTGGCGTGCCCTGGAACCAGATGCGGCCCTGGGCGGTACCGGAAAAATCGAGTCCCAGCGCCAGCCGGCCGCGTCCCACGCCGAACACGGTCACCTTCTTGATCACCATCTCGCCGCCGGCAGCCTTGACCTTGGTTTTTCGCAGCTTCTCGGTGAGCACCGCGCTCATCGTCGCGAAGTCGAAGGCGCCTTCGATCAGCATTGAGAATCCCTCCACCTCACGCACCGGCTCGAGGGGTGGAAGCGGGATCGCCGCCACGACCGGCTTGATACCGCTGAGGATCCGCGGGGCCGCGGAAATGCCGACCTCCGCGCCGACCGTCTCCTTGGCTCCCTGTACCTTGCCCAGGTACACCCCGCGAGGCTCGAGCAGAAGCCAGAGGCTGTCGGTGACCTTGATCGGCTGCTGAAGATCGACCCAGATTTTTTCCAGTGGCGTGCGCACGTCGAGCTTGGCCAGCTGACGCTCCAGCGCCGGTATCACGGCGGACAGGGCGGCCTCCGCGGCGGTCATCACCTTGCCGGTCACGTCCAGCTTGAGGAGGGACACCTCGCACTGGTCGCGCTCGGTCGTCGTCAGCGGCGTGACGCGCACCTTCTGGGTCCGGATCTTGAGCCGCCAGTCCGCGCTGAGCCGCGGCACGACCCGCAGCGCGAGCCGGGCGCGAGGCGGGGGGCCTTTGGTGCCGCACTCGCCGTTGATGTCGGGGCCGATCGGCGGATCGTACCAGCCGCGCCCCTTGTAGCTGATGACCGCCGAGAGGAGGACCGTATCCCCGGCGAACGACACGGTGAACGGGCTTCGGGTCACCTCGAATGCGAAGGACTTCCGTTTGGAGTCGGCGATCGGGAGCCGCTCGTCGATGTTGCCGAACCGCGTGGGCACTTCCTGCTCCAGGGCCTTGACGGCGGCGTCCAGATCCAGGGCCAGGGGCGCCACGATAGTACCCGGGGGCAGGGAAGGCAGCGGGGGGAGCGAATCCGCGTCGAAGCTGAAGTCCCGGCTCGGTTCCGGTGCGTCGACCCGCCCGCCACCGCACGACGCCAGAACCGGGAGAACCAGCACCATCCAGATGGCAAGACGCATTCGCGACCTCGGGGACGCGCGCGCCGCCGGCGCGCTCAACGTTGTCCGGCGTCGAAACATAGAGTAAGCTATCTCGCCCCGCTGGTCTGACAATCCGAGGCATCCCTTTTGGAGCGAGATCATGCCCGAGCGCGTAACGGCTCTTCGCCGTGCGATCTGTCTCCTCGTCGTGGCCACCCCCCTCTTCGGACAGCCGCCCGCGGCCCCGACCGCCACGCCCGATACGGCCCGGCCGGGCGGGCCCTTCGACCGGCTCCGTTTCAGGGCTATCGGGCCAGCGGCGCCCAGCGGACGGGTGGATGATTTCGCGGTATTTGAGAAGAATCCGGTGGTCTACTACGTGGCCAGCGCCACCGGCGGAGTGTGGAAGACGGTCAACAACGGCACCACCTTCACACCGGTCTTCGACACCCAGAGCGTGAGCTCGATCGGCGCCGTGGCCATCGCTCCCAACGACCCCAACGTCGTCTGGGTCGGCACCGGCGAGGCCAACAACCGGCAGAGCTCTTCCTGGGGCGACGGGGTCTACAAGAGCACCGACGGCGGGCGGAGCTGGACGAACGTCGGGTTGCGGGAGTCCCGGCAGGTTCCCCGGATCGTGGTCGATCCGGTCGACCACGACGTGGTGTACGTCGCGGCGCTGGGGGATCTCTGGAAGGCCGGCGGTGAGCGCGGCATCTACAAGACCGTCGACGGCGGGCAGCCGCAAAATTCAGCACCGCCAGGCGCCGCGCGACGTCCTCGATATACGGATTGAGGCCGCGGTTCTCGTGGATGACCACCACGCCGGGCAGCTTGCCGCCGGCATTCGCCGGCCGCGCGTAGTACCCGCGCATGGTTCCCGAGCCCTGCGGCGACGGATAGGTCAGATATTCGGCCTTGATTCGCGCATCGTCTTTAGCGACCTGCTGGGCCCACGCAAAGTTGGGCCTGAGGCTCTCCAGCATGGCCGCGGCAGTGAAGCCGCCGATCGCGAACTTGGCGGCGCCATCCAGAAACTCACGGCGGCTCATCATGCCGTGAACGTAACCGTCAAACAGCTTGAGAACTTCCGGCGGGAAATCGCTCGCTTTTTTCCGATCCATAGTGATTACTCCTTCTATTGCGCCTTCATGCCGATTTCCTTGATCAGCGCGCCCAGCTCGGCGTACTCGTCACGCTGCATCTTCTCGAAGTGCGCGGGCGGACCGAACCCGGGCTCCGCGCCCTGGAGCACGAACTTCTGACGCGTGGCCGGCTCTTGCAGCACGCTCACCGTATCGGCATTGATTTTGGCGACGAGCCGCCGGGGCAGCGCCCGGGGCCCGATGAGGCCGAACCACGATTCCGACCGGTATTGGGGAAATCCCGCCTCCGCGCTCGTCGGCAGCCCGGGCAGCGCTTCAGCCCGATTCGGCGATGCGACCGCCAGCGCCCTGAGCGTGCCGGCCTTGAGCAGCGTCATGATCGCGGGCAGCGGATAGACATAAAAGTGGATCGTGCCG
>JANNGX010000074.1:0-2442 GCA_031404115.1 Gemmatimonadales bacterium
TCAGCATGTACACCATCACGGAGGACGCTGTATGAGGATCGATCGAAATACCACGGCACGACTGTACCGGCTGCTGGCGGCCGCCCTGGTGTTTGCCGTGCTGCCCGCGGTGCACCCGCTCGCCGCCCAGACCACCACCGGGAGCATCCGGGGCTACATCCGGGCCGACAACGGCTCGCCGATCGTAGCGGCCGAGGTCAGGGCCAGGAACCTGACCTCGGGGAACCTCCGGGTGGCGAGCACCAATGCGAAGGGCTTCTTTGCCCTGCCCGGCCTGGTCCCGGGGCCCTACGCCATCGAGGTACGCCGCATCGGCTTCAAGGCGAGCGGACGGTCCGAGCGGGTCCAGATCGGCGAAGACCTGGCCCTCGACTTCGTCCTCGTCGCATCGGCGGTGCAGCTCGACGAAATCACGGTCTCGGGACTCGCGGCGACCGAAACGCGCTCCATCGAGGTGGCCACCAACGTCACCCAGACCCAGATCGACAACCTTCCGAAAACCGACCGGAACTTCCTCAACCTCGCCGCGCTGGCCCCGGGCGTGAAGACGCAGGGAGACCGGATCAACGACACCCGGAAGACGATCACCTCCGGCGCCCAGGGGGCGGAGCAGATCAACGTCTTCATCGACGGGGCGAGCTACAAGAACGACATTCTGAAGGGCGGCGTCGCCGGCCAGGATGCCAGCCGCGGCAACCCCTTCCCGCTCAACGCGGTACAGGAGTTCCGCATCATCACGCAGAATTACAAGGCCGAGTACCAGAAGGCATCCAGCGCCATCATCACCGCGACCACGCGGTCGGGCGGGAACGTCTGGAGCGGCAGCTCATTCTTCTCCTATCAGAACAAGGGTCTGGTGGCGCTCGATACCTTCCAGCGCGCCGCACAGGTGGCGAACCCCACGACCTTCCGGAAGCCCGACTACAATCGGAAGCTGATCGGCGTGAGCCTGGGCGGACCGGTGATCAAGAACCGGATGCAGTTCTTCGGATCCTACGAGGGCAATTACCAGGATCGCTCCAACCGGGTCAACATCGTGCCGCCCACGGGGACCGCGCTGGGCGCCCAGAGCTTTGCCCAGTTCAATGGCGATTTCAACTCGCCGTTCCGGTCCTCCCTGTTTTTCGGCAAGCTCTCCTACTCGGCGACGAACAATTCGTCGCTGGAGCTGAGCCTCAACACGCGTAGTGAAAACGATATCCGGGACTTCGGCGACGTCACCGCCTTCGAGTCCGCGACACGGTTCAAGAACTCCGTCACCACCGGGATACTCAAGCACAACTACTTCAAGGGGGCCTGGCTCAACCAGGCGATGCTGTCGTACCAGAAGTACCGCTACAATCCGGTGGCCAACTCGCCCGGCGGGGTCAACAAGCTCTACTTCGGCTTCTGCTGTGGCGCCGTGCAGACCGGCACCAACGTGTCCGACCAGGACTTCAAGCAGAAGCGCCTGTCGCTTCGCAACGACATCACCTATAGCGGATTCCAGGCGGGCGGCTCCCACGTGCTCAAAGCGGGCGCCAACATCGACTTTGCCTCCTATGACATCATCAAGCAGAACTCGGAGACCCCGCGGTTCGTCTACGAGGGATGGTTTCAGAACTACGCCATTCCGCAGCACGTGGAGTTCCAGGCCGGCGACCCCAACTTCAGCACCAAGAACACCCAGGTGGGTGCCTACGTGCAGGACGACTGGAGCCCGACGTCGCGGCTGACCCTCTACCTCGGCGCACGCTGGGACTACGAGTCGGGGATGGTCAACACCAATTTCGTGACGGCTCAGAAGGTTCGGGATTCCCTGGTCAAGTACCAGAGCCGGCTCTTCGTCAACCTGGACCAGAGCCGGTACTTCACCGACGGGTCCAACCGCAAGGCGTTCCTGGGCGCGATACAGCCGCGGGGCGGGTTCTCCTACGCGCTGGACAAGAACAGCATGACCACGGTGTTCGGCAGCCTCGGCCTCTTCTACGACCGCACCCTGTTCGACCAGACCCTTGAGGAAAAGTTCGCGCCCCAGCACCCCAGCTACCGGATCGAGTTCTATCCCACGGGAGGCGCCCCCGAGGCCAACAAGATCGAATGGCAGAATTCGTACCTGACCCAGGGCAAGGCCGTGATCCCGATATTTCTGGCCGGCGCGGGCGCCAACACCGCCGAGATCAAGCTGCTGCCCAACGATCTCAAGCCGCCCAAGTCCACCCAGTTCGCGGCGGGCATCCGTCACCAGTTCAGTGACCTGGCGGTCGAGCTGGCCTACAACGGGGTGCGGAGCAGCAACACGTTCACCTTCTATTTCGTGAACATGAATTTCACCTGCCCGCAGCGGTCGTTCGGCGTGGCGGGATGCTTCGTGGAAAACCGTATCCCGGGCTTCGGCACGGTGCTCTTTGCGGACAACGCGGGCAAGACCTGGTACGATGCCGCCACCCTCAAAGTGGACCG
>JANNGX010000075.1:0-2484 GCA_031404115.1 Gemmatimonadales bacterium
GTCAGTGCTTCAACCCAGCGGATTCCGCGAACTTCTTGAGCAGCTCGGCCTGCTCCTCGCTGAGCTCCTCGGGCACCGACACGTTGACCACGACGATGAGGTCGCCCTTTCGGTCGCCCTTGGAAATGCCTTCACCCTTGACCCGGAATTTGCGCCCCGGCTGGGTGCCCGGCGGAATCTTGAGCACCACTTTCTTCCCATCGAGTGTCTTCACTCGAAGCCGAGTGCCCAGGGTCGCCTGCGCCAGGTTGATGGTCACATCGGCGATCAGATCCAGCCCCTCGCGACGGTAGAATTTGTCGGGTTGCACCTGGAATTCGATCAGCAGGTCGCCGGCGGGGCGGCCGCTCCCTCCCGATCCTCCCTGGCCCTTCAGCCGCATTCGCGTACCGGTCTCCGTGCCCGGCGGCACGGTGATCATCATCCGCTTCTCCGCCTGGGTCTCCCCGCCGCCGTGACAGGTGGGGCACTTTTCCGAGGGGACCTTTCCCCGTCCCCGGCACATCGGGCAGGGACGATTGACCGCAAAGCCCCCCTGACCGAACGAAATGGTCCCGCGCCCCTTGCACTCGGGACACTGTGATGTCGTGGCTCCCGGCGCGGCCCCGCTGCCGCCGCAGGTCTCGCAGGGCCCGTTCATCGATAGGGTGATGGGGATCTTCCCACCCAACGCCGCCGTGCGAAACGGGACCTCCATGACGACCTCGACCGACTCGCCCTTGGGCTCCTCCCGCTTGTTCCCCCGGCCGAAGATCGACGAGAAGATGTCTCCCAGGCCGCCCATCTCCCCGAAGTCGAACATCTCCCCGCTCTCCGGTGGACCGGCGCGACCTCCGCCCCGGGGGGACGAGCGCTGCCGGTCCGGGTCGAAGGCTCCCAGCCGGCGCATCGTGTCGTATTTCTTCCGCTTCTCGGGGTCGGACAGGACGCTGTGCGCCTCGGAGATCTGCTTGAAGGTCTCCGTGGCCTCCGGTTTGTTGGGATTGGCGTCCGGGTGGTACTGTTTGGCCAGCTTGCGATAGGCCTTCTTGACCTCGTCGGCGGTCGCCTTTTCGGAGACCCCCAGGATCTGATAGAAGTCCTTGGACGCCACTTACGCGTCGCCTCCGGAGGAGTACACCTGCACCCGGGCCGGGCGGACCAGGTTGCCCTTGAACCGGTAACCCACCGCAAACGTGGCGGCCACAATGTGGTCCTGGTCGGGAAACGGCGGCGGCAGCGCAGAGACCGCCTCGTGCACCGATGGGTCGAACGGCCGCCCGGCGGGATCGATCCGCTCCAGGCCGGCCGCTTCGAGCTCCTTACGGAGCTTCTTGTCCACCAGCGCCGTGACCGCAAGGAGCGCGGCCGGCGGAGTGCCGGGGTCGCTGGCCACCACCCGGTCCAGGTCGTCCAGAATGTCCAGCAGCTTCATCACCAGCGCGGCCTGGGCCCGGTCGGTGAGTTCGATCCGCTCCCGGGCCACCCGCTTCCGGAAATTGTCAAACTCGGCGGCGAGCCGGAGATGGCGGTCCTGAGCTTCGCGTAGCCGGTCCTCGAGCCGCAGCACAGCCCCTTCAAGGGGCTCCGCCGGCAAATTTGCAGACACACTAGGTGCGTCCTGGACCGGAGCGCTCTCCTCAAATTCTTTACCTGTCATTGGTTCCGCACTCTCGTCTGGGGCCGTTCAGGAGCCTGTAATCTAGCAACCCCCGTACCTCATGCACCTGCCGATTTGGCGTGACGCAGGAGCCCGAAAAGAGCAAACTGGGACGCTCGCGCCCGGACTTCCTGTCTGGTCCCTGGGAAAACGTAGCGCACGGCCTCCACGCCAGACTGCCCAGCAAATCCGAACCAGACGGTTCCGACCGGCTTGTCCGGCGACCAGCCCCCCGGCCCGGCCACCCCTGAGACAGCGACGGCCAGATCGGCGCCGAGCCTTTCCCGGGCTCCGTGTGCCATGGCCCGGACGGTCTCCTCGCTTACGGCGCCATGCTCTTCGAGGATTCGGTCGGAGACGCCCAGCTCCGACTTGAGCCGGTTGGCGTAGGCGATCACTCCGCCAAGAAACACATCCGAGCTGCCCGGAATGGCGGTGATCCGTTCGCCGATCATCCCCCCGGTGCACGACTCCGCGACCACAATGGTCTGCCTCCGCCGCCGGCATTCGTCGAGCAGCAGACGGGCCAGGTCGTCCTCGCCGGTGCCGTAGGCGTTGTCCCCCAGTTCGGCCCGCAGCCGATCCGAGGCCGAGTTCAGCGCCGCGTCCGCAGGCTCGGGGTCCATGTCCCACGCGGTGAGGCGGAGATCGACGCCTTCCAGCCCCGGCAGGTAGGCCAGGCTGAGGGGACCCAGCGAGTCTTCGATCCGGCTGATCCGGTCAGCGAGGCTCGATTCCGGGATCCCGGTGGTTCGCACCACCCGGGACCGCACCACGCGACCTCCCGCCCGGGCGGCCAGGCGGGGGAGGACTTCGTGGGTCAGCAGGCCCCGCATCTCGATCGG
>JANNGX010000076.1:0-14551 GCA_031404115.1 Gemmatimonadales bacterium
CCGGCATTGATCACGAGGCGGAGCTCGGCCCGCTTTTCGGGCCGATGGTTGACCCGGATGTAGTAGCGGATGCCGTTGGGAAGGGTGCCGACGGTGACCGCCGGGTCCACGGGGAGCACCGAGTCCGCGGGAGTCTGGGCCCCAAGCGGAGCGGCGAGGACCGAGGCGAAGAGGCTAAGACGCAAAGCGGCTGGGAAACGGCGGATCATGCTTGCGAGCTCCTTAGCTTCGGAAGAGCTGTCCGAAGCGTTTCTTGAATTCCGATTTTCTCGAGGCCGGGCCGTTAGCCTGGATGCCCCGGCAGCGCGTGGCCGCGTGCGCGTCCCACCCGTCGGGCCATGACCGGAATACGAGCATCCGGCACGCAGGGCACCGCACCCGCTTCCCTACGACCTGGCCGACGGAAAGTTCTTCTGCGTTGACGATGACTCCAGCGGCGTCCAGCCGGGGGAGCAGCGAGCGCTGGGCAGGGCCCGGCTCGAGCGGCACGTCGTGCAGCAGGGCTTCGAGCCCCAGGGCCAGCGCGCTGCGCAAGATGTCCGCCCCGATTTCGGGGTGCGCCGCAACGAAGGCCTCCAGATCCTTGCCGCGCTCCAGGTGCTCCAGCAGCAGCCGCACCGGGATCCGGGTCCCCGCAAACACCGGGGCCCCATTCCTTACCTCGGCGGTCCGGGCGATCACCTCATGCAGCGCGCGCAAACGTTTTCCTCCTGCGGCACAGGCATGCGAAGCTAACGCCCCCCGAGTGGCGGCGCAGCCCCGCGGTCCCTAGCTTGTCGCACTATGAGCCAAACCGGTTCGGTGCTGGTCGAGGCCTGCGTCGATTCCGCGCGTTCGGCGCGGCACGCGGTAGCCGGAGGGGCCCGCCGGCTGGAGCTCTGCGCCAACCTGGTCGAGGGCGGGACCACGCCGAGCTCGGGGCTGATGGCGGTGGTGCGGGAGGAAACAGCAATCCCGGTTCACGTTCTGATCCGGCCCCGCGGCGGTGATTTTCTCTACGAAACGGACGAGATCGCCGTCATGCTGGCCGACATCGCGGAGGCCAAACGTATCGGCATGGCCGGGGTGGCGATCGGGGCGCTCACGCCGGAGGGCCGGATCGACGAGCGGGTCACCGGCACCCTGGTCGACGCGGCCCGGCCCATGGCGGTGACGTTTCACCGGGCCTTCGACCTCACGGTGGGCCCGATTGAGGCCATGGAGGCCCTGGCGCGGCTGGGGATCGAGCGGGTGCTGACGTCGGGGCAGGCCAATACGGCGCTCGAGGGAATCGCGGTCCTTCGTGAGCTGGTCGGCTGGTCGGCCGGCGGGGTGACGGTGCTCGCGGGCGGGGGCATCGACCCGGCCAATGCCCTTCGAATTGTCCGGGAGACCGGGGTGCGGGAGCTTCACCTCCGGGGAAGCCGCGTGGAAGAGAGCCCGATGACCTTCCGCCGCCCCGGGGTCTTCATGGGGAAGCGCTACGAGCCCGAGGAGTACCGCCGCTCGGCAACCAGCCAGACGCGGATTCGCGACGTGGTGGCCGTGGTCAGTTAGCCAACCGCTATTCGCTACTCGCGAGTCCAAGACGCTGGAGCACCTCGGGCGACGGCTCGCTGAACTTCGGCAGCACCACATTCCCGATGTACTGCAGGTCTCGCATGCCGGCATCGGTGGTGTAAAACCCCACGGCGGTGAGATCACGCACCAGGTCGAAGAACCGCGCGGCTGCCTGAAATTCTGGCCTGGCCTTCGGCAGGAAGCAGATGTCGTCGCAGATCAGGGTGCGCTCCTCGGCGCCGAGCCGGTGGAAGGGCCGCCCGAACCGCTCGAGACTCTCGGTGTTGAGCCATGCGAGCCCGCCCCGCACCCGAACCAAATCCCGCATCTGCCCATCGTACGGAGCGCTGACATATTCGTTGATGTAGGCCGGCACCCCGACCGTGGAGGCGGCCGGGCTCTTCGCATCGGCCGGAATGATCGTGTCGCAGAGCACCGCCAGCGTGGCCAGCTCCTTGGCCGACAGCTTTCGGGGCCAATCCTTCCTGGGGTGCTGCAAATCGGGGTCCGTCGGCGTGCCGCGCGGGCCGGGGCGGGGCGCAGCGTTGGCCGCCTGGCGGGGTGCGGCGGGCGCCTGGGCCGCGAGGGTGTTGGCGAGTATCGGCAATCCCGTCGCAGCGGCTATTACCTTCAGGGCGTCTCTCCGCTCCATGCTGGGTTGCTCGCTCATAGATTGCCTCTCGTAAGCTCTTCGACCAGCCGGTCGCAGGTCCGCCACGCCATCGCAAGAATGGAGAGCGTCGGGTTCTTGTCGGCGTTGGACACGAACGGCGCCCCGTCCGTGACGAATAGATTCTTCACTGTCCACGACTGGCACCACTCGTTGAGCACCGAGGTCCTGGCGTCGGTGCCCATCCGGCAGGTCCCCACCTCGTGGATGATCTGCCCTCCGCGCGCGATGGCCCGCGCACCGTCGGTCTCCACCCGGTTCCCCACTACGGTGCCGCCCAGGGCCGTGACGATCTCGGAGAACGTTTTCAGCATGTGGGCGGCCTGCCGGGTCTCATGGTCCGACCACTTCCAGTGGAACCGAAGTACGGGGATACCCCACTGGTCCACCACGTCGGGGTCGATCTCGCAGTAGCAGTCCTCGTTGGGGATCATCTCCCCCCGGCCGTCGAAGTACATGAAGGAGCCGTAGTATCGGCGCGCTTCTGCCTTGAACCGCTTCCCATAGGCGCCGTCGGTGTACGCCTCGAGCCCACCGAATATGCCGGGACCCGGCATACCCTTCCCTCCGCCGAATTCGACGTGATAGCCCCGCGCAAAGCCGAGCTGGCCCGCGAGCTGCTCCTTGTATAGCCACCAGGGCATATACATGTGGATGCCGCCGGCACCGTCGTAGTGATAGGGCGGGAGATTCTCGAGCGCGGGGATCTGGCCGGACAGGCCGGCGCCCACCGTGTCCATGAGGTATTTCCCGACCAGCCCGCTTTCGTTCGCCACGCCATTGGGAAACTGCGCGCTCTTCGAATTGAGCAGAATCCGCGCCGTCTCGCACGCGCTTGCCGCCAGGACCACCACCCGTGCCCGGACGTGCCGGTCGGTGCGGGTATTCTTGTCGACGTAATGCACCCCGGTGGCCCGGCCGCTCCGGTCCACCGTGACCTCGCGCACCATCGCATCGGCCACGATATCGCAGTTGCCGGTAGCGAGCGCCGGCGGCAATAGCACGGTCGTGGACTGGAAGTTGGCTTTGATCGAGCAGCCGCGGCCGCACTCGGTGGCCCAGAAGCACGCCTGCCGGCTCCGCATCGATTCGGCCAGCACGCGGCGCGCCAAGGCGTTGTCGGGATGGATTTTCCGCACCAGCACATTGGGATCCTGCCGGACCGTGAGCACCGCGCGGTGCGCCGGAATGACCGGGATGCCCATCGGCTTGCATGCCTTCACGGTGAGCAGTTCGGAGGGGCGTCCCGCGGGGGGCGGCTGCAGGACGCCCGGGGACGAATCCGGCGTGTTCTCCAGCCCGTTGTTGTCACCGTAAATACCGACCAGCATTTCGGTCTTGTCGTAGTAGGGCGCCAGGTCTTCGTAGGTGAAGGGCCAGTCCGCGCCCAGTCCGTCGCGGGACTTCGGCTTGAAGTCGTAGGGACCCTGCCGGAGGGAGATCCGCCCCCAATGATTGGTGCGTCCTCCCAGCATGCGGGAGCGCCACCAGCGGAAATCGGTGCCCGGCGCCTGCGTGTACGGCTCGCCGGGCACCTCCCACCCGCCGTCCACCGTCGCGTCGTAGAAACCGAAGGGCTTGTCGCGGGTGCCGCCGCCGCGCAATGGCGCCTGGCGCGGCAGATTGAACATCGGGGTCTCGCGCACCGGGTCGTAGCTGCGGCCGGCTTCCAGCACCAGCACCTTGAGGCCGGCCACCGCGAGCTGATATGCGGCCATGCCGCCGCCGGCGCCGGAGCCGACGACTATTACGTCGTAAGTCTGCTGGGCCTTGGGGTTGCGCAAGAACACGGTCCGACTCCGGGATAAAGTTGCGTTCTTGCGTTCTTACGCTCAGAGACACTTGATGACGTGCGGGGAGGCGCCCTGTGTCAGCGTGAAGGTGCCGAGGACTTCGTTCGTGTCGGTGAGGGTGACGGTGAGGGTCATCTTGTCCCCGCGGACCGTCCCGTCGTAGCGGGCGGGACGGGTCTCGAGTATCTCGCCGAAGCGGATCGGCCCGCCGTGCCCGGGGATATGCAGGCCGATGGCCGAAAACCGCCCGCTCCGGTCGGGGCGGACCGCACCGCTGATCCGGCCCTCAGCGCAATCGTATTCCAGATTGGCACCGGCATCCGTGACCACAAGGCCCAGGTGCGCACCACCCCATTCCCCAGTCACCACTTCGGGAACCTCGGGGCTCAGGCAACCCGCCAGGCCCAGCAGCAGGAGCACACAACCCGCGCGCAGCATACCCATGGATTCTAACCCAGCCTTCCCGCAAGCGTTAGCTTAGGCGCCCATGACACTATACCCACCGTCCGCACCGGTCGTCACGTACGTCCGCGGCCTCGGGCTCTTCAGCGGCACCATGGCGGTGATCGGCGGGATCATCGGGTCCGGCATCTTCATGAATCCCGCAGTAGTCGCGGCGCGGGTGGGCACCGCACCGCTGACGCTGCTGGCCTGGATCCTCGGCGGCGTGGTGGCGCTGCTCGGCGCGTTCATCTTCGGGGAGCTGGCCGCCCGGGTGCCGCGGGTGGGGGGCGGGTACGCCTACCTGCGCGATGGGTTCGGCCCGCTGCCGGCATTCCTCTATGCCTGGGCGCTTTTGCTGATCATGGCGACCGGCGCCATCGCCGCGGTGGCATTCACGTTCGCGAGCTATGCCGACGCGGTCTTCGGGCTGCCGGAAGGTGCCCTCCCCTACGTGGCAGGGGGCGCGATCGTCCTCCTCACGGCGCTCAACTACGTCGGGGTCCGCCCCGCGGCGTGGACCCAGAACATCTTCACCGTGCTCAAGCTGGCGGCGCTGCTGATGCTGATCGTGGCCGGGCTGTTCCTGTCGCCTGACGTCGCGCCCGCTACCGCCGTCCCGACCTCCCGCCCTGCCGACCTGCCGACGGTCCTCCTCGCGCTCGCGACCGCCTTCGTGCCCGTCCTCTTCGCCTACGGAGGGTGGCAGCAGACCAACTTCATCGCCGAGGAGCTGGTCCGGCCGGAACGAAATCTTCCCCGCGCGCTGGTGTTGGGGGTGGCCGGTGTGGTGACCGTGTACATCCTCGCGAACATCGCCTACCTGAAGACGCTGGGGGTCGCGGGTCTCGCGGCCAGTACCGCCCCCGCGGCCGACACGATGAGCGCGGTGCTGGGTCCGACCGGGCGCACGCTGATCAGCGTCGGAATCCTGGCCTCCACCTTCGGATTCCTCGATCTCGTGATCATGGTCTCGCCGCGGGTGTACCAGGCGATGGCCGCCGATGGGCTCTTCTTCCAGTCGTTTGCGCGGCTGCATCCGCGGTTCCGCACTCCGGTCACCGCGATCATCGCGCAGGGCGCATGGGCCTGCCTCCTGCTGGCCAGCCGCTCCTACGGGCAACTGCTCGACTACGTCACCTTTGCCGACTGGATTTTCTTCGGGCTCACCGCGGGCACCCTGGTGGTGTATCGCCGGCGCGACCGGTCAGGCGCCATCGGCCCCTCCTTCCGGCTGCCCGGCTACCCCTGGACGCTCGGGGTGTTCATCTTCGCCGCGCTCTACGTGGTGGCCGGCTCGACGCGGTCCAATCCCGGCAACGCCCTCCGCGGGGCGCTGCTCCTGGCGGCCGGGATCCCGGTCTACCTGTTCTGGTCGCGGGGAAAACGCGGCACGTGATTCGGACCGTCGCGCCAGGATCGGCTCGCTGAAGACGGCGCGGATAATCGCGCTCAGATCTCGGGATTGGAGCGCCGAGACCAATGTGCGTGAGGACATGAGGACAAACTAGCGCTTGAGGGTCACGGCGCGGTGTGATCTGGATCACGGATCGGCCACGAGATCCTCTATTGCCAGTCGCGCGGCCAGGAAGCGCTCCCGCCATCCGCCCCGGATCACCTGGAACCGGAATCCCCGGTCGGTCAGCGCACGTCGGAAGAGCTCGTGCATCACGGCGCGATGGCCGGGGCGGTCCCGCTGGGCGTCGGGCGTCCACGGCACGTCGATGTCGCAGAGCAGGTACAGCTCGGCGCGCCGGTGGTCCGCGGCGGCGCGCACCCATTCGGGGCAGCAGCCGTAATAGTGCTCGGCGTAGACCACGGTGCTGAGCAGGTCGGTGTCCAGCAGCAGGAGCTTCTCCGCCCGTTCCAGCGCCAGATCCTGCGCCACGATCTGTCCCCGTGCGATGGGCTCCACGTCGCCGGCGTCGAGCGCCGCGCCCTTCCAATCGGCGTATCCACGCACGTATTCCGGCACCCAGACCGCCCCGTAGTGCCGCGCCAGGTCCGCGGTGAGCGTGGTCTTTCCGGTAGACTCCGAGCCGGTCAGGACGATGCGACGAGCGAGGCCTTCCACTGTCTCCATCCCATGATCGCGAGCCCGAGGAAGACCGCGTATTGGATCATGAACGGATACGAACCCATGAAAAAAAAGAACGGCACCGCGATACAATTGATGGCAACCCATACCGGCCAGCACTCGACATATTTCCGTGCCATCATCCACTGGGCAACGACGCTGACCGCGAAAAACACCGCGTCAATGAACGGGTGGGAGTCCGGCGTCCGGCTCAGCACGTACCAGGTCCCCAGCGTCGCCACCGCCGTCACCCCGATCAGTGCCAGCCCCAACGCGGGCGGGATCCGCGATACCTTGAGCTCCGTCTTCCGCTCGCCGCCGAAATGCCACTCGTACCAGCCGTACAGCGAGACGGCGAAAAAGAATCCCTGAAGGGCCATCGTCGCGTAGAGTCGCTGCTCCAAATAGACCACGGCCGACATGGAGACGTTGATCAGCGACGTCGGCCAGCTCCAGATGTTCTGGCGCGTGCTGAGGAAGACTGAAACGATTCCGAAGGCCGCGGCAACGATCTCGAACGTGCTCACCGCACGACCGATCCGATGGTGTCATGGTGGCCATGGATGAAGCGCCGAAGGTAGGGACCAATGGACTCCCGCGACACGAAGCCGGCCGCCCGCGCCGCCGCCTGCTCCTGCTCCGGCGCCCGACCGGTCGGCTCGGCGTAATGTTGGAGGTCGCGATAAAAGCCCAGGGTGAAGAGGTCCCAGGAGGCGCCCGCGGTGCGGGCAAAGACGAAATTGACCGGCCGGCCAATGGCCTTGAGAAAGTTGTTCTCCATGCGGCGCTCCGCCTTGAGCGAGTCCCGCTCTCCGGCGAGCGCCGCGAAGATTTCCAGGTGGAAAAAGCCGGCGCGGTCCGCCGCAGCCCGGAACTCCGCCGCCGGGGGCCCCGAGGTGAACAGCTCCTCCTGCCATGCGACCAGCCGGTCCCAGAGCGGATCGACCACGGTGCGATCGGTCGCGAAGTATTTGGCCAGGGTGCCGACCGGCTGCAGCAACACCAGGTCCCAATGGTCACCCTGGGAATGGCGCAGCAGCACCGGGCGCTCCTGACTGGGCGCCGAATCCCGCCGGGCTTTCACCAATTGGACCAGCTCCAGCAGGCGGCCCGGCGCCGCCCGCACGAACAGGGCCCGATAGGCCTCGACCGGAGGCTGGACCAGCGAAAGGCAGAGCAGCAGAGGGATCACAAAGGCTCCTCAGGAGTCGTCGTAAGGCTGAGAGCGGCGCGTCTCGGGCGGGCGGTAGTCCGCCAGCGCGCGCAGCAGGACGGCCGGATCGCGGTCGGCGATCAGCATGCCACGCTGGCTTTCGCGAACATATCGGTCGAGCAGCGCATCGTTCGGCGTATGGAGCAGGCCGGTGTAATAGTCGGCGCGATTGAGCAGTCCGCACGGTTTCTCGTGACCCTCTCCCCAGGTCCAGATCGCAAAGAGCTCCTCCAGCGAGCCGAACGCACCCGGCAGGGCGAGAAACCCGTCCGAGAGGGCGGCCAGCATCGCGTGTTGCTCCTCGATGCTCGAGACGACCTTGCGCTCGGTGAGGCCGGTGGGGATCTCGGATTCGAGGGCGTCCGCGGCGGTGACCACCTCAATGGCGCCCGCCCCCGCGCCGAGCACGGCCTCGGCCAGTGCTCCGCCGGCCCCCCGGGTCGCTCCGGCGTACACCAGCGTGAGCCCATGGTCCGCCAGCAGCCAGCCCACTGCGCCGGCAAGCTCCCGGTGCTCCGGGCCGGCGTTGGGATCCGGATCGCAGAATACGCACACGCGTCGCAGCGGCATCGCGATGTATAATAAGTCATGCCTACCCGCCGCGAATTCTTTGAGCGCTCTTCCGCCGTCGTCGCCGCGAGCCTCGCCGCACGGTCCGCCGACGCCATGCCGGCCCCCGCGCCCGAGCAGGGCACTCCGATGCCCCCGTCGATCAGGGCGCTCTCCTCGATGCGGAGCCTGGCCCGGCCGATCACCGTCGAGGAGCGGCAGGCCCGCCTCGCGAAGGCCAGGGCATTGATGGGCGCCGAGAAGATCGGCGCGCTCTTTCTGACCGGCGGCACCTCGCTCAAGTATTTCACCAACATCAGCTGGGGGTTGTCGGAGCGGCTGCTGGCGCTGGTGCTCCCGCGGGAAGGCCGGGCCTTCGTCGTATGCCCCGCCTTCGAGCGCGACCGCGCGCTGGAACAGATCGAGGCCGGTCCGCTCAAGGGCACCGCCGACGTGATGACCTGGGAAGAGCATGAGAGCCCCTACCTGCGGGTCGCGGAGGGCCTCCGGGAACAGCGGATCACCACCGGGCGGCTCGGGGTCGAGGAGACGGTCCGCTCGGTCTTTGCTGCCGGCGCCGGCACGGCCCTTCCCGCCATGGAGTTGGTGAGTGGCACGCCGATCACCGCCGGCTGCCGGATGGTGAAGGACGCCCACGAGCTGGCGCTCATGCGGCTGGCCGCCCAGGTAACGCTCAAGGCGTACGAGGCGGCGTACCGGGCTCTCCGGGACGGGATGACCCAGGTTCAGTTTGCCGATCTGGTGGCCCTGGCGCACAGCCGGCTCGGGTTCGAAGGCGGCGCTGGCGTGCAGGTCGGGAAATACTCCGCGCTACCTCACGGCTCAGCAACACCACAGGTCATCCGGGCAGGATCGATCCTCCTGATCGACGGCGGCTGCTCTGCCGAGGGCTACGCGAGCGACATCAGCCGCACATTCGTACTCGGCAGGGCCACCGACCGGATGAAGCAGGTCTTCGAGATCGAGCAGCGGGCCCAGAAGGCCGCGCTGGCCGCGGCCCGACCAGGGGTGGAGTGTCAGGCGGTGGACGCGGCAGCGCGGAAGGTCATCGTCGACGCCGGGTTCGGCCCCGACTACAAGTATTTCACCCACCGGGTGGGGCACGGCATGGGGATGGACGGGCACGAATGGCCCTACCTGGTGCGCGGAAACACGCTGCTATTGAAGCCGGGCATGACCTTCAGCGACGAGCCGGGCATTTACATCCCCGGGGAGTTTGGCGTCCGGCTGGAAGACGACATGGTGATCACCGAAGGCGGGGCGGAGCTGTTCACGCCGACGAGTCCGTCGTTGGAGGATCCCTTCGGAAGGTGATTGTCACCCTGAGGGAGCGCAGCGACCGAAGGGGCGGAGCTCCGCTATGGTCAGGCTGAGCGCAGCGAAGCGGCGGAGCTTCGCCCTGAGAGGATACCTCGTGCGTGGTAAGGGTATTCAACTGAGCGGGCGCAGAATGAAGTTTCGCTATGGCGTCCCGCACTTACTTCTTCTACATCCTCACGGGCGCGACCGGTATCCGGAGACCGCGCGGCTGCGCCAGATCGCCGGGGTGGGCCCGATCACCGCGCTCTGCTTCGTCTTGACGCTCGAGGATCCCAGCCGGTTCGCCGACAGCCGCAGTGTGGGCGCCTACCTCGGGCTCTTTCCCCGCGAGAGTCAGTCGGGCGCGCGCGCGCCGCAGCTGCGGATTACCAAAGCGGGGGATCCCATGCTGCGGCGCCTGCTCGTCACGTCCGCCCACTATATCATGGGCCCCTTCGGACCCGACACCGATCTCCGCCGCCGGGGGCTGGGCCTCGTCTCGCGCGGCGGCGCCAATGCGAAGAAACGGGCGGTCGTCGCCGTAGCGCGGAAGCTCGCGACCCTGCTGCACCACTTCTGGGTGACGGACGTGGTCTATCAGCCGCTGCGCCAGGTCGCGTAGCGACGCGTGAGTACCCGCCGGTACCGCCGGCACACCACGCGCTCAACCGCCCGGTCCGGGGACTGTGATTGCTGCTGCCGATCTTCGAGATCGCCCGACAGATGGCAGCCCCACACCGGTGGACCTCAGCATGCACCTCGAGTGCGGATGGAAGCAGGTCGGTGAGCACGCGGTGGGCCGCCACGTCGGCCTCTTGACAGGATGGCCTTCTCATGGAAGCAGCAAGCGCTGGTTAGCCCGCCCGTCGGTACAGACCGATGACATAGGTAACACGGCGGGCCGAGGACATGGGTAACACCTACCTCGGGAGCCGGTTCCGGTTGTGCTGCCCGTGCAATCGATAATCTCGCTCATCCAGCCGCCCCAGCAAGAGCGGGCCGAAGAAGACCGACCAGACGCCGTCGGCCACCTCTTCGAGCCCGACGTACTCCTCCGCCAGGACGTGACTCACGTTCACCCACCGATGGTGCCAGCGGATGCCGCCATTGGTGCTGACATACCGGGTTGCGAAGTGGCGCGGATACTCTGGGGCGCGCAGCGCACGGGCATCGGGCCGCGGCGAGGGCCGGTAGTATTGGGCGGGCGGCACTTGGCCCAGGGACTCATGGGGTCGCTCGTCGTTGTATGCCCGCTGGAAGTGATCGAAGCGCCGCTGCTGGCCCCGGAGCGTGGCCGCCGCGGGCCGGGTGGCCTCGTCTTTCAGGGTGCGATGCATCCGTTCGTGCCGGCCATTCTGCTCCGGGTGCGCGGGCTGGATCAGCTCCGGCGTGATGCCGAGCTTGATCCACCAGACGCTCAGTGCGGAGAGCCGTCCCAGGGCGCAGGTCGCAAACGGGGAGCCGTTGTCGGTGCGGTTGCGATCCGGCAGCCCGTAGGTGCGGAAGATGCCCTCGAACACGGTGCGGGTCCCGGCCGTGGCGACCGAGTCGAGCCCGCAGCAGGCCAGGAGATACCGCGAATAGCCGTCGACGATCGTCAGGGGATAGCAGTAGGCGCCGGTGCCCAGCTTGAACTGCCCTTTGAAATCCGCGGACCACAAGGCATTGGGCGCGTCCATCGGGGTCCGCGGCCGGCCGGGATGCCCGGGGTTCGCGCGGCGCCGGCGGGCGCGTACCAAGCCTTCGCGCTTGAGTAGCGCCCCGACGGTGCTCGCGACGGGCCAGCCGGTATAGCGGGGGTGTCGGGCGATCAGATAGGCGAGGAGTTTGCGCGGGCCCCAGGTCGGATGGGCCTGGCGGGTGCGAATCAGCAACGCGCCCAGCGCCGCATCGATGGCCGACGGGCTGTGATCCGGCCGGCGCGACTCATCTTCCAGCGCCGGCAACCCCCCCCGCGAGAACCGGTGCCACCACTTGTAGCCCGTTTTCCGGCTGATCCCGAACCGGGCGCAAAGCTCGGACGGGTGCCAATGCCCCCGGGCCCACGCCTCCACGAAGTCCTGCCGCTGCGACATAGGGGTCTCCACTCTCCACGGCATCGGGCACCTCCTCAGGTACCCGATGACTTACTCCAGAGTGTTACCTATGTCCTCGGTCTAAGTGTTACCTATGTCCCCGGTTGCTCAAGCCCACCATGGCGGTCCACCGACAGTCGGCGGGCATCACACATCCGCCCATGGCTCGACCGCCGGCTCGAAGAAGACGGGCTGCCCTACCGCGATCCGCCCGCGCCGAGTAACGGTGCCATAGACGCCGGCCTTGTTGTTCCTCACCCGCACGATGGCCTTCAGCACCCCGGCGGCAGGACGCGCTGAGTCAGGGTCGAAGTTGACCATCGCACAGCGTTCGTCGCGATTCGTGACGCCGACGGCAGCGGCCTCTTTGGCGTCACCGAACCAGAGCACGCCTCCTACCCAGTCGTCTTCTTCGAACGGGACGGACCGCAGCGATGCAATCAGGACATTCGGTCGAAATCTGCGAACATCTGCGCGCTGCCCTGCGAGCCTGCCGACTTCGCTGACTGTGGCCGAAGTGATTACCGAAATGCTTGCTTCGTCAAAGATGCCGCGATTGAGGTGGGTCATCTCGACCGGTGAACCAAAGCGACGACCGACGTCCGCCGCCAGTTCTTGACCAAGAAGGGCCAATTCCTCTCCTTCGGGCGTGCGAACATGCGTCGGGAGACCATCGCTGGCGCCGGGGCTTCGCCTCTGCGGGGAAAAGAGAATCAGTTCCGGCAGCTTGGTGGCGGTCAGCCAGGGGAATCCTCCGCGATCGTCAAGCCGACGGAACGCCAAGCGCCGGTCGCCGTCGAGTCCGTGCCAGCCCGCGTCGGCCATCTCCAGAGCCTCGCCGCTCATGGACTTCACGGGATAACGGAAGAGCGCGACTACTTCGCCGACTTTGATCGCCATGCGTGATGTCGTGTGCCCTCAGTGAGCGTGAACGCACGTCGACCTGCTGCCGAGCCGGGCTGGCACCTAACGGAGCGCGCTTCTGCTGCGGCGCGCCACTGGATTCTACCACCGACGACCTGAACTCGATCGCGCCGTCGGCAGCAAGCGCTGGTTATGCCGCCCTAGAGCGCGAACATTTCACGCAATACCGTGAGGGCACCGGCGAGGGCTTCGCTTGAGAGCCTGCCGAGTCGGCGCACGAGCCGAGCCCGATCGACAGTTCGCACCTGATCAAGCACGACATAGCCATTCTTGCCAGCAAATCGACAGGACAGTCGAAAGGGGTAGGCGTGGCTACCCGTTGTGAGCGGAGCCACGATGAAAGTCCCTAGATGTGCGTTCAATTCATCTGGCGAAACTACAACGCAGGGCCGTGTCTTCCGTATCTCGCGCCCCCGAGTGGGGTTCAACTCCACAACGTACACTTCGCCGCGGCGGACCCCGACCGCGCTACTCACCACTTCCATTCCGTCTCATCAAACGTCGTGGTCGACGGGGCATCCAGAAGCCCGATTCCCTGTACTTCCGCGAGATGGCGGGCGGCGTCAGCCCAGCCGGCTCGAGGCGCGGTCGTGGATTGAATCAGTATGGCGCCCTCCTGCACGAGCAGCTCGACCTCTTCCCCTAAGCCGGCTTGTTCGATCAGTGGCTTTGGCAAACGGATACCACGCGAGTTTCCGATCCGAACGAGGCGAGCTTTCACGAGGCGAGCTCCAGTGAGGTGCTTACAATGTAAGCACTTCTGGTGGCTCGGGCAAGACCACTGGAGAGGGCGGCATAACGAATCGCGCTTCTGCTGCGGGGCGCGGCGGCCCCGCCAGGTAAGCTACCCATTCGGGGGCCGGCCGCCGCGAACCGGCTGCAGCAAGCGCGTGATGTTTCCAAGCGGGTTCGTGGTTACGCTCCGCGATCACCGTCTGGGGGCCTCTCATGTTCTACACCGGCATCGATCAGCACCGCGCGAACTCCGTTGTGACGACGCTTACGGCGCAGGGCGAGCGCGTCATGCAGCGGACCCTCCCCAACGATCGTCGACTCCTCACCGAGTACTTTGCCCAATGGCCCGGCGAGCATCGGGCCGTGGTGGAAGCGACCGGCCGCTGGTACTGGCTGCGGGACCTGCTGGTCCCCCAGGGCATTGACCTCCGCTTGGCGCACGCGAAGTTCTTGAAGGCGATCGCCTATGCCAAGGTCAAGACGGACGCCGTCGATTCGGACACTCTGGCCCAGCTCCTACGCACCGGCCTCATTCCCGAGGCCCACATGATCGCGGACGCCCAGCGTGGTCCCCGCGATGTCCTGCGGGCCCGACTCCGGCTGGTCGAGCGGCGCAGCCGCGCCAAGAACAGTTTGGACCGGCTGCTCGAAAAGTTCAACGTGCCAGCCGTCGAGCAGCTCCCGCCCCTCTATCAGCTCCAGGCCCAGATGCAGCAGGGGCAGATCACCCTCTTCACTGCGCAGGTCCACACCTTGGAGCGCGCGATCCAGGGCGACCTCCTGGACACCCCCGCCATCCAGCGGCTCCTCTGGATTCCAGGCATCGGGCGGATCGTCGCCTTCACGCTCGCGCTCGAGGTGGATGACATCCAGCGCTTCCCCACCGTCCGGCAGTTCTGGTCGTATTGCCGGCTGGTCCCCGGGGCCGCCGATGCGGGCGGGCGCCATCGGCACCGGGCGAGCAAGGATGGCAATCGCTACCTCAAGCTGGCCTTCAGTCACGCCGCGGTGCGGGCCATTCAATATTTCCCCGAGGTCCGCCAGTGGTACCAGCGCTGGAAGCGGAAGAAGCCGATCCGGATCGCCCGGGCCTTGGTGGCCAAGGAGCTCGCGAAGAGCGTCTCTGTGGTCCTGCACGACCAGGTGGACTTCAACCAGGAGTTCAAAGGAACACCGCTCACACGGCAGAAAAAAGCGCAGTGGCCCCGGCGGGCA
>JANNGX010000077.1:0-21640 GCA_031404115.1 Gemmatimonadales bacterium
GAATCTCACCCTGTCCGTCGTGGCGCGGCTGATCACCTACGGGCTGGTGTGTGCGGCGGTGCCGGTCTTGCGTTCGCGGGACGGCACCCCGCGCGCTGCGCCCCCCGCGGCGTTCCGCCAGCGGGGCGGCGGGGTCTTCGCGGTGCGGGGCGTCGTGGGGATGGCGGTGGTGGCAACCCAGGTGAGCCGGTCGGAGGCGATCGTGATGGTCATTGTCATGGTACTGGCGAGCCTGCACTACCTGATTGCGGTGGGCGGGAGGCGCGGCTAGAACAGCTCGGCCACCAGGCACCTCGCAGACCCTCCCCCCAGTTGTTCGAATGCCGACAGCTCGGTATGCAGTATCTGTCCATGGCGCTCGAGAATGCCGCGCTGGGCCTCGGAGAAATGCCCCCAGGCCTGGCTGGACATGATGAAGAGTGGCGCCCCGTCTCCCGACGAGAGCGCCAGGCAGTTTCCGCAGAAGTTCGCGGTCTGTTCCTGGGTGAGGGGAAGAATCTCCTTCCCGTCCTTCCGGAGCCGTTCCTCGACGGCGCGCCGCTCCCCCACCGATCGAATCGACTCCAGGCAGATCCCCGCCAGGCCATGGCCGATGAACATCAGCACGTTGGTGTGATAGAAAGGGACACCGCCCCGGTCCACCGAAGTAAATGCCACCAGGTCGAATCCCAACTCGCTCGCCCACTCCGATGCGAGCGAAAAATCAGTCCGGGGTGACAGCGCGGCATACGCGGTCCTCGCCGCGTGATCGAGCACCAGACTTCCGGTGCTCTCCAGGAAGCGGGCCTTCCGCTCGTTGGGAGAGAGATCCACCACACGCGGATACCCCGGGAGCAGCAGCGACAACAGGTCGCCCCGGCGCTCGATACGCCGGTTCTCCGCCAACAGGGGATAGAGCACCAGCGTGGCCGGTACCCCCGCGTGCGCCGGGTGGGTCGAAAACCAGTTGTTGCAGAACGGGGCGTCGGGACTCGTGGGCAGGCTCCGCGCGAGCGTCACCACGACTCCGTGGTCCACCAGCAGATCGCGCATCCGATGGTGCTGTTCAGTGGCCAGCTCGGAGAGGGCCTGTTCCTCCGCGGCTCCCGGCGCGATCTGGAAAGCGTTGGTCGGGCCGGTTTCCCGGTTATACCGGAAATTGACCGGCTCGACCAGCAGGACGTGGGAGGCGGCCCTGGCACCAGGCTGGGCCGGCGTCATCTCGGCAGGGGTCTCGCGGCGGGGGAGCGATGCATTGGCGGACCAAGCATAACGAGTTCGAATCGCAGACGTCCAGCGCTCAGAAGCCGACCTTGAGCCCCACCGACACCACCGGGTGGAATTTGAGGTACGACTTTCCATCGATCTCGGCGCGTACCTGAGCCAGCTCCTGCGCCACGCTGGCGTCAAATTGGGCCTTGGCGGAACCGGTGAGCGGGGTCTGCCCCACCAGATCGACTCGGGGTGTGCCCGTGATGCCCACGCCCAGATCGAGCAGGACGGCGATCTTGCCGCGACCCGCCAGACCCAGGCCGACGTAGGGGGCCGTCTTCCGAAAACCGACCGTCCCGATCAGCGATCCGATCTGGTCCGGGGTATAGGTGGTCCCCCCGATCTCGATATTCTGATTCAGCCGGGCCACCATCCGGCCTTCGTTGCGATTGATCAGCACGCCGCCCGAGATATGGAACGCGCCTCCCATCGGGTACAGGTCGAGGGTCGCGGAGCCGCTCTCGAGGTGGGGGGTAAGCCGATAGTCGATGTTCTCGATGGTCGCGTCGCGAGAGAATTGGAGATAGTTGCCTCCCACCCGTACGCCCACCATCCGGTTCATACGATAGGAGACTTCCGCGCCGACGCCCAGCGTCGAGGCACGGGCGGCCAGGCCGAACTGGGCCTGGAGTGTCGGGGGAAGGAGGAGGGCCAGACCGAGGACACCGGTCCTGAGCGTCACGTTTTGCATTCGCATTGTGCATTCTCCGAGGTGATCGGGGCCGCCACCACGGAGGCCCGGGGGCCCAACTCCTTGTGGGAAGTGGGCCTTCACTCTGTGGAAGCAAACGCGGGGCCAGTCGCTAGGGATGCGCGCCGGGGAGGGGGAGTGCCACGAGCACGCCCGTGGCGAGGAGCAGGAGGGCGCCGAATGCCAGCTCGAATGCGCCCGATTTTCGGAAGCGCCCTTCGCCCGAGGGGTGGGTCAAGCCCGGCTGCGCCACGCGCCAGTTGTATGCCCCCACCGCGGCAATGATCACCAGGAGCCCCAGCTTCACGGCCAGCGCTGTACCGTAGCTGGTGTCGAAGAGATGGAGCGGCCAGCTCCACCCCAGATACTGGACCGCGAGCCACACCCCGAGACCGATGGTCAGGGGACCGAAGATCAGTGCCCGCCGGGAAAAGTCTGCTACCAGAGCCCGGATGAGCGGTATTCGCCGCTCCGCCGGGAGACCACGGCACGCTCCCAGGCCTGCCAGCAGCATCACCGCAAGACCGCCGAGCCAGAAGCCTCCGGCCCAGACATGCGCGGCATCGAGAATCCAGCCCAGCGCGCCGGCCGCCTCGGTCACGGCATGGCCGGTCATTCCCGACACCAGGCCGATCCCGCCGCCTGCAGCGCTGGCTACCATCCACCCGAAGCGGGATCCCGCCCTCGCCGCGCCGAACGCGAGGGTGGCCAGCAGTCCCAGCGCGGCCTGCCGTACCCACCCCTCGCCCCACGCGGTGTCCAGCACGGCCCTGACCAGCTCGACCGTGACGGGCTCATGGGAATCGACCAGCAATCTGGTCTGGAGGTAGAGCCGGAGCGCCGTAAAGAAGAGCAGCGCCACCGCCGCAAGAAATCCGATTTTAGCGGCGCGCCGCGGCAGGTTACCGGCAATGTCGGGGTCGGTGGCGTCGAGGCCGGTGCGACGACGAAAAAGAAAGGGTGCGTAACTGCCCGCGCCCAGAAGGAGGAAAACCATGAGGTACCAGCCCCACCGAGCGGCCGCAGAGCCCGCGTCGAGCAGGGTGTACGCGTCGGTCACGGAGCGATGCTGAACCTGTAGGTGCCCCGGATCGCGTGCCCGTCCCGGCCCGCCGTCCGCCAGGTGACCAGGTAGGATCCGGGCGTGAGCGGTGTGGCCAATGGCGCGGCTACGGCCATGGAATCGGTGGTCTTCACGGCCTTGATGGTGACGATCTTGGTGCTGTCGGCGGTCAGCAGCGTCACGCTGGTGAACGGAATTTCCGGGCGCTCGTTGAACCAGAGCCGGATTTCCGGCGGGGATGCCGTCAGCGACTCGCCGGCGATCGGGCTGCTCTTGACCAGGTGATTGTGAAACATGGCAGCGGTGCCCAGCACCACCAGAGCCCCGAGGCCCGCGTAATGAAGGATTTTCGTCATGCGGCAAAGATAATCGGTGAGCGGCGCCTCAACGCCTGGGCCAGAGTCGAAGCAGCAGGGGGATATCGGCCGCCAGGTCGCCCCGCTGAATCCCCATCGGGTAGACCACATGGGCCGAGTCATCTGGGGTGAAGGCCCACAGGTGGGCGCCGTGGGACACCGTGTAGCCGCCGGAGTCGGGGACTGCGCTGTCCCGGGTGGCGATAGGCATCCCGAGATTCCGCTGCGCCGCCTCCAGCGACGCAGCGTTCCCGCTCACCCCCACGAAGCTGGAATCGAATTGGCCGAGCCAGCTGCCGAGCCGCTCCGGCGTGTCCCGCTCCGGGTCGGTGGTCACGAACACCACCTGGACCTTGCGCCGGGTGTCTTCCGGCAGGCTCTTGAGCGCCGCGGCGAGGTTGGCCATGTGGAGCGGGCACACATCGGGGCAGTTGGTGTAACCGAAGAAGAGGAAGGTGAGCTTGCCCCTCGATTCGGCTCGCAGGTTGAAGGGATTGCCGGGTGCCCGCTCCAGCTCAAGCGGCGGCAGCGGCCTGGCGCCGACCAACCGTGGACCCTTCAAATCTTCGGGCCGGACCGGCGGCCGCCCCGGTGTGCAGGCGGAGAGAATAAGCGCGGCGACTGCGAGATGAATGCGCATGACGTCTCAGAGAGGGTTGGGAGACCGGTGCGCCGCAAACCGGCTCCAGAGCAGTGCCCCCACCGCCCATCCGGCCAGCGCACCGACGACGACATCACTCAGGAAATGGGCTCGGGCCAGCACCCGGGTGATGGCGCAGCCGGCGGCGAGCGTGTACGCGACCGGCGCAGCGCGGGGGAACAGGCGCGCCACCACCACCGCGCCGCCAAACGCGACCATCACGTGACTGCTCGGCATTCCCAGGTTGCTGGTGCTGAAGGGCCGGTCGGAGAATGCCCGGAAGACCGACTCGCCATCGTGCAAGCCGGGACGCTCCCGCCGGAACAGCATCTTGAGCAGTTCCGCCACACCACCGGAAATCGCAGGCCCCCAGAACAGGAGCCAGGCCTGAGCCGCGCCACGCGGCTCCCGGCTTCGGCGTTCCAGCCACACCGCGAGTGCGAGCGGAAACCAGAGGTACAGGCTCCCGAACACCCGGAGCAGCCGGCCCCAGTCCTTGTCGTAAACGCCGGGATATTCGAGGTGGCGCCATACCCAGGGGTCGAGTGCGAGAGCGGCGGCGGTCACCGCGGCGGCGAGCGCGGCGGCTGCCGCGGCCCGGCGCGGCACGCTGTTCATGGTGCACTCCCCTGGAGCGTGACTTCGGCGGCCCCGAGGGCACGCTGGACCGTTTCCAGGTTCGCGAAACCAGCGGCGCCCTGCAGGAGACGAGTGCCGCCGCCCTTCCCGCCCCCGAGCGTGGCCAATGTCTGGTCGAACGCCGGCCTCAGATCCAGGGAAACGTTTTCCGATCTCGCGAAGAGAAGCTGCGCCCGAGGCCCCGCGACCCCAAGGAGGACGACTTGGCCGGGCTCCGAGGTAATGCGCAGCGCCAGGCCCTTTACCTCGTCCATAGGGCGCTCCCCCCACGCCGAGCGCACCAGGTGGAACTCGCCGGTCCCGCGCGCCGACGCCAGCAGCTGCACTGCTTCCTGGTCCAGTTCGCGCTCACGGAACGCGGTGAGCTGGCGTCGCGCCTCGGTCAGCGCGCCCTGGAGCCGGGTTACTGACTCGGCGAGCTCGCCCGGCGCGCACGTGAGAGCGGCGCTCAGGTCCCGGACGATCGCGTGCTTCCGGGCATAGTCGGACTGGGCCCGGCCGCCACAGACGAATTCGACCCGGACGCCCTTCTTCAGGTGCTCGGTCCTGAGGACTTCGATGAGGCCGATTTCTCCGGTGGAAGCGACGTGGGTGCCGCCGCAGGCCGAAAGGTCGAAGTCTCCGATGGCCACCACGCGCAGCGCGCCGCCTACTTCGGGTGTCTTTCGCAACGCAAGGGAGACCAGCTCCTCGGGAGACGGAAACCAGGCGCGAACCCTACGGTTGCCGGTGACCACTTCGTTGGCAAGCGCCAGTGCCTCGGCTACCGCAGAATCCTGGAGGCCGGGTTGTCCCAGGTCGATCGAAACGGTTTCGGCGCCGAGATGGAAGCCGATCGTCGGTGCACCCGCGACTCGTATGAACGCCTGGGAGAGGATGTGCTGCCCGGTGTGCTGCTGCATGTGGTCGAAGCGCCGGGGCCAGTCGATGGCGGCCTCGACCGGGCCCGGATCGACCGGCGCGTCCAGACGGTGCAGCACCGCGCCGTCATCGCGGACCGACACCTCGACGACGGCAGCAGCGCCGAGACGGCCGGTATCGTGCGGCTGTCCCCCCGACGCGGGATAGAAAAAGGTCTCGTCCAGCACCGCAGCCGGCTGGCCGTTCACCACGGACACTTCCGCCACTTGCGGGCGGAAAGTCCGTGTATAGGAATCGGTGTAGTAGCGGCGGTTGGTCATCGCTGCCGCTCAAGGTAATGCTCCTGCGCCTCCCGGGTCAGCAGCTCGAAGTGCGGCTTCTCCACTCGGAGGTGAAAGACCAGGATGGCGATCTGGTCGAATGCCGCGGCGGCCAGGCCCAGCCAGGATCCCCAGATCAGTGCGAAGCCGTAGGCGTGCAGGTACCCCAGCGTGTACATCGGGTTCTTGAGGTATCGGTAGGGACCCGGCGCATCGAGCACGACGATTGGCCTGGGAATGAAGAAGTTCTCCCAGTAGTATGCCCCGCGCCCGAGACGGAGTGCCGCCCAGTACTTGATGCCAATCCCTAGAAGCACCAGGAGCACGCCAAGAGCGATTCGGATCGGGATATTCAGGGTGGAGGATTGGAAGTTGCGGGTGACCAGGCAGAGAATGACGAAGCTGACCGCATCATTGTTCAGCAGGAAGGCGGCGATGCGGCGAAACCGGCGGAACCCCGCTTCCACGCCATGCCGGCGGGTGAAGATCTGCTCGTGGCGCTGCCGGGTAAGGGCTACGCCGATGCCGACTACATACGCCAGCCGGCTTGCGAGGTGATAACCGAGAGCCACACCGGCCCACATAAGTTCTCCCGGAAAGCCGGCGATAGGTGCAGATGCGCCCTGAGGGACTCGAACCCCCAACCCTCAGATCCGAAGTCTGATGCTCTATCCAATTGAGCTAAGGGCGCCGGTCCGAAAGATCGCACCGATTCACGGGCCGCGCTAGAATTCTGCCATGCAGTCTACACCATTCCCCCCGCTTCCCTGCTATCCCTGCCCCCACGCCTCGGCCTGCTGCGCCTTCGGGGCTACCCTCTCGGAGGCCGAGGCGGATGCGGTCCGCGCGGCCCACGGAGAGGGCAAGGCGTACCGGACCCGATGGGGCGAATGGCGGACCCGGGTGGTGAAGGGCCGCTGCGTATTTCTTCGCCACAACGCTTGCTCCATCTACGATCAGCCGTACTATCCCGCCGTGTGCCGCGGCTTTCCCTTCGTCGACGCGGAAACCGGTGGGCCCTACGAGTATGAGCGCGAGATCTGCCCCGAATTCGAGCGCCGCCCCGAACTGCTCCAGATCAATCCCTTCGGAACATCCAGCCCTGGCCCGACCTGAGGGCGGTGCGGTTCACGGCGTCGGTGGCGCCGAGGCTGAGCCACGCGGGCCGCCCTTCAGTATGAACAGGACGCCGAACGCCAGTACCGCCGCGGCGATTCCGAACCACTGGATCGCGTACATCAGATGCGGCCCCTCATCCATCGACGGCAGCTCGGCCCGGAAGGGATAGACCCTCCCGTTAAGGGTGTGGGCGTTCCCTTCCGCCGGATACGGCTGCACCACCAGATATGCCGCGGCGACGGGGTAGGGTACCCGGGCCCGAATGGCGTGCAGGTCGAGGCGCTTCCAGGTCTCGCGGCCGTTGCGCGTGAGCGGGCTGCCATCCCCACGATCGGGAATCGGAAGCAGGATCCCCTGAAATATTCTGGTGCCCGGCTCGGTCCAGCGAGCCGCGCCGGGGTCCACCGCGTCGGGGGCCGGGACATACCCGCGATTGACCAGCACCGCGCTGTCCATACCCGGGATGCGAAGCGGGGTGATGATCTGCACCGCGGGGACGCCCCGCACCAGGTGGTTTCGCAGGACGAACTCATGCGCCGGGTCGAGCTCGCCGGTCAGCACGGCGCGGCGATGGGGGATCACCTGGGTCGCCGACATCGAATCCCCGACCAGGGGTGGGAGGGCGCGCCCGGTGAGAGCCTGGACGTTCGCCGCCCTTCTGATCGCCAGGCGCCCCAGCTGCCAAATCCCCAGCGCCAGGCAGACGGCGCCGACCAGTCCCGTGATGCCAATGAGTCCCAGGCGACGCATCCCGGCTCCCCGATGTCTGCTTCCGCGGACACTCTCGCCCAGGGCGAGCGTTCCGTCGAATTGCGTTAAGTGTTTTCCGCGTAAGAAGATAGTGTCACGCCGCCGCCGCGGCCCATCCCTTGCTCATGGGAAAGTGCCGGGCGTCCGGTGAGACACATTCTCCATCACGCCATCCGAGAGGGTGCGCATGCGAACCGCCATGAGATTCCTCGCTGCCGCAATCGCCGTCTTCGTGCTCGTTCCGGTTCCCGACGCCTCGGCCCAGCGCCGCCGCGGCCTGGTCGACGTCTCCCGGCCGCATGAGCGACACGGGGCATGGTTCAGCTTTGGACTGGGCGCCGGTGCAGATTCCTACCGGTACGATGTCGATGCGAAGTTCGGACCCTCGATTACCAAACCGTCGTTCTTCCTTTCGGCAGGCGGCACGGTGAACCCCCACCTCCGGCTCGGGGGCGAAATCAACGCGTGGGTCAATCAATACACCGACGAGAGCGGCTATGGCGTCACTGAATCGCTGGTCGGCGGCCTGCTCACCGGCCAGGTCTACCCGATCAGGAGCCTTGGCCTGTTCGTCAAAGGAGGCGTCGGCATCAGCCGGAGCGGCGCCGCTGTGTCGGGCGGCGGCTATGGACCGGCGGAGACCGGCTTTGCGTACTTGTACGGGGCAGGGTACGAGCTCAAACTCGGCCGCAACATCTTTATCAGCCCGATCGCGAGCGTGATGAATCACAGATCGAATCAGGGCCGCCGGGACGTCAATCCGCTTGGCACGCTCCGTGAGCGGGTCGTGTTATTCGGAGTGGGTCTGACGTTTCAGCCAGGTCGGTAAGTCGGGCACGTCGGTAAGCCGGTAGGAAACAGCCCCCCTGACGCGACATGCATCGGGGGGGCTGCTGTTAGCTCTACCGACCTACCGACTTACCAGATCGTGCTCGCCCGCTCCACTCGCAGCTTCCGGGTGAGCTTCTGGCCACCGACCTCCACCACCACGAGGTAATCACCTGCCTCGACGGTGGGGGCACCGCCGCCCCCGAACCCGCCACCACCACCACCGCCCCCCGTCAGCGCCTGAATTGCCTGGAACCCGCCCAGGGCCTGCACCAGCGGATTCCCGCCGAGCCCGCCGCCGCCACCGCCCCCGCCTCCGCCGGCACTCTGGACCGGGCCTTCACCGGGCCGGGCTACATAGGCGGGAATGCCGGGAGCACCACCGCCCCCCCCGAATCCGCCGCCTCCCCCGAATCCGCCGCCTCCGGCCTGGACCAGCGTCAGCAGTTGCGTCTTGGCCGAGTCGAGCCCGGGCCGAGAGCCTCCCGCGGCGACCAGGGAATCCACCGCCTTGTCGATGCGCGTGATCAGCGACGCGCTGTCCCGCTTCTGCGCCGGCGAAAGCGGCGCGCGCGCCGGCGCCCGTCCATTGAAGGCCCAGTATACCCGCTGCAGCCCCGCGCCCGAGGAGCCGGTCAGCGTGCGAATGGTGTCTCCCGATGCGTCCACGATCGAGATTCGGGCCGCGCGGCCACCAGTCGTTCCCGGGGCTACGCGGTACGTGATCTCCGCGCCGTACGGCGGTGGGTTGGAAATGAATCTGAGGTGCCCGTATCCACCGCCTCCACCCAGGCCGTCTTCGGGAGAGGAGAAATACTGCCAGGCGGTCTTCGGCTGGAACACGTACGCCGAGGCCGTCAGCGCCGCGTCGGTAAGCTGTTGCAGCGGGGCGATGTCCACGATCCAGATCGAGCGTCCATGCGTGCCGGCATTCAGCTCGCGGTCGCGCGGGTGGATCTTGAGATCGTTGACCGGCACGGTGGGGAGTCCGGACATGAACGCCCGCCACGTCGCCCCCTTGTCGGTGGACACGTACGCACCGATGTCGGTTCCCACGAAGAGGAGGTTGGGATTGGTCGGATCTTCCCGGATCACGTGGACGTAGTTGACGCCGCCGCTCGGAAGGTTGTTCGCGATGGAGCGGAAACTCTTCCCGAAATCGCTGCTGACGAACACATACGGCGCGTAGTCGCCGTTGCGGTGATTGTCGAAGGTGATGTAGAACGTGGCCTCGTCGGCGTAGGACGGCTCGATCCGGCTGACATAGGAGTTCTTCGGAACACCCGGGAACCGTCCGGTGAGGTTTTCCCAGGCGCCGCCGTCGTTCCGGGTAAGCCAGACATTGCCGTCGTCGGTGCCGGCATAGAGCAGGCCCGGCCGGATCGGAGATTCGTTCAGCGCCGTGATGGTGCTGTACGTCTCGGCGCCCGTCACGTCGGGCGTGATGCCCCCCGTGGTCCGGGTGCTGACCCGGATTCGCATCGAGTCATTGGTGGTGAGGTCGGGCGAGATCGGATACATCTCGTCGCCCCGCTTCACCGACTTCATCACCCGATTGGCACCGGCATAGAACACCTGCTGATTGTGGGGCGACAGGAAATACGGGGTATTCCAGTTCCACCGGAGCTGAAGGTCCAGGGAGTCCTTCGTCGCCTTGGCCCGGAGGTCGGCCAGCCGGGCCTTCATCGCCTTCGTCTCGGGCATTGTGGTGTCACCCCGGGCAAGCAGGATCGAGTCCTGCCACTTGAGGTACTGGGGGCGCCACTGCGGCTTGGCGAGGCCGCCCCCCTCGCCGGTGGCGATATTGCGGCGCTGCATGTTGCCGCCCTGCGACGTTGCGTAGACGACGTTCGGATTGGTCTGATCCTGCTGGGTGCCGAACCCATCGCCGCCGCCGACGTTGTACCAGTGGGAATTGGTAATCCCGGAGCGCCGGCGGCTCGGTCCGCACCATGACCCGTTGTCCTGCAGACCGCCGCAGACCCGGTACGGGACACCCATGTCGTCGCTGATGTTGTAGAACTGGCCGATCGGGAAGGTGTTGGCGAAGATCCAGTTCCCGCCCCGGTCGAAGCTCACCCCGACGCCACCGTCATTGCCGACGACCTGGTAATTCGGGTCGTTGGGGTCGATCCAGTGCGCGTGGGTGTCCACGTGCAGCCCCTGCGAGAAGGAGCGCACCGTCTTGCCGCCGTCGGTCGAAAAGAGGTGGGGCGTGGAGCTGAAGTACACCCGCTCGGGGTCCCTGGTGTCGACCCGCACCTGCGAGTAGTAGAACGGCCGCACGTTTTGCGGGGCCACGCGGGCCCAGGTCATGCCGGCGTCGTTGGAACGGTAGAGCCCGCTGGGGCGGACCTGCTGCTTGGCGCCCTTGGTGGGTTTGGCATTCGCGGTCGTGTCCGCCTCGACCATGGCGTAGAGGATGCCCGGATTGGTCCTGGCAACCGCGACCTCCATCCGGCCCTTCATCGTCTCGGGGAATCCGCCCCCCTTGATCTCGGCCCAGGTGGTCCCGCCGTTCGTGGTCTTCCACAGTGCGCTACCCGGCCCGCCGCTCTGCAGAAAGTAGGGCCCGCGCTGCCGCTCATAGCTGGTGGCGTACAGAATCTCGGGATTCGACGGGTCCATGTCGATGTCGACGAAGCCCGCCTTGTCGCTGATGAACTTGCTCAGCGTCCAGGTGGTCCCGCCGTCGGTGGTCTTGTAGAGCCCGCGCTCCGGGTTGGAGTTCCACGGCGCCCCCAGCGCGGCCACGTAGACAATGTCGGGGTTGGTCGGATGCACGACCACTCGGCCGATGGCCTGGGTCTTTTCCAGCCCCATCATTTTCCAGGTGCGTCCGCCATCGGTGGACTTGAAGATCCCGCCGCCCGGGGAAATGGAGTTCCGGGAATTGGGCTCGCCGCTGCCCAGCCAGACGATGTTGGTGTCCGACGGGGCGATCGCGATGTCACCCATCGAAATGACCGGCTGATTGTCCCCGAAGACCAGCTGGAAGGTGACACCGGCGTTGATGGTCTTCCACACGCCGCCGGCCGCCGTCGCCACGTAGAAGGTGCGCGAGGGGCTCGGGATACCTTCGATGTCCGCGATTCGCCCCGACATGTTGGCGGGTCCGATGTTGCGCCAGCGCAGGCCGGCGATCAGCGCGCTGTCCACCCGGGCAGTGGGAACCTGGGCCGGGAGGGTCGCCACCAGGCCAAGGACGGCGATGGAAGAGATCCACGCGCCCCGGGCAAGGGGTGGAGTACGTCTCATGGGACACTCGCAAGTTGTGGTTGGATACGGGAACTGGCGACGGCGCTGATGATACGAATCTCGGGCCCGGATTGTTGACCCCAAGGCTGTTGATACCGCCTTCCCGCTCTAGAACACCCGAAACTGCACCCGGACCAGCCGCCCCGGCTCGGGCAGGCGGCACTGGTCGTAGAGGGCCGTGTTCCCGAGGTTGTCCACCGCGATGGTGGCTTCGAGGCGGGAGAAGAGACTCGAGCCGGAGGATCGCAGCCGCCACTCCCGCGACAGATCGCCCGCGATCACCAGGCCCGACTGCAGCTCTGCGTCGCTCCCCGTCGCGGGATCAATGCAGAACTGGCTTCCCGTGTACCGGGCCTCGGCGCCGGCGCGCAGGCCAAGGAGGAGCGGGAACCGTGCCGATGCCCCGCCGAAGACCTCAGGCAGGTTTTCCGGCCGGCTGGTCGTGCCCGCAGCGGTGTTCGTCAGGTCCACTGACTGCAGCGTGAGATCACCGGAGAGCGCGAGGCGACCGATTGTGGTCGACGCAAGGAACTCCGCACCGGTGCTCACCAGCCGGTTCCGGTTGACCCGCTGAAACCGATTGTCGGGGAGAGTGATTCGGACTACCGCGTCGTTCATCTGATGCCGGAACCCCACCGCCTGCACCTCGGTGGAGGAGCCAAGCCGGAGCGTCACGCCGCCCTCGACCGCGATCAGGTTTTCCGGCGTGAGGTCCGGGTTCGGCGCGAACCGGTTGAGCGCCCCCGAGTACAGCTCCCGGAGCGCCGGAAAACGGCCTCGCCGGCTGACACCACCGTGCGCCAGGAGTCTCCCATCCGCGAGGACGGCCGTCATGCCGATTCGGGCACCCCACTCCGAGAGGCCGGGCTGCCGGGGTTCGCGCCCGCCGGCCTCGGGCGTTTGTCCGAAATCGTACGCGCCACCGACACTCAGTCTGAGCGCGTTCAGCTTCCCCCGGTTTTCCAGCAGTCGCCAGTTGGTCTCGGCCCCGATGGACCAGAGCCGCTGGCGGTAGCGCGCGTCGCCGGCGGGAAGAAACTCATCGTGCCGGATGTCGGCGACGGTAAACGCGGTGCGGATGTCGCCCCGGGATCCCAGCGACTGGTCGGCCAGCGCACGCAGTGTCATGGTGCGGTCTTTCCCGTCCTCGAAGCCGCTTTGCGTGGCATAGGTGCGCGAGGTGTAGGCGTCGATGTCGGTGCGACCGAGGTCGAGGCCGATGCTCGCCTCGAGATCGCCCCGCCCGCCGAATGGAGACCGGCGGTCGCCCGTGCCGCCGGAAAGCACCGCCACCGAGCGGGAGACGTGCGGATACCGCCAGAAGCGCGCGTTGTTGAATCCGAGCTCGGCCGCGATGCCTCGCTCGGCCGTGAAGGACGAGCCGGAGAATGCGAACCAGCCACCGCCGTTGCCCTCGTACCGGAGCGCCGCAAAACCGTTGACATTCCGGGAGTCGGTATTGACGCGGAGATCCTGGCCATCCGGCAGCGGCTCGGTGATGCCGTTGGCCAGCGGAAGACCCGGAGAATTCAGGTAACTCGCACCCGCGCGAACCAGCCAGTGCCCCGTGGCCCGCTCCATCGGCACGGCGATGGAGGCCCTGCCGCCGAATGTGCCGACGTGATCGACGCTGGTGGCCGCTTCGGCGGTGGCCGAGGTGGGGCGGTAGGATGTCTGTCCCACGCCGATTTCCACGACGCCGCCGAGCACGTTGGGCCCGTAGAGCATGGAAGAGAGCCCGCGGATGAACGTGACCTCCGACAGACCGGTGGCGGGAATCACCGAGATATCGGCCCGGGCGTCCCACGCCAGCGTGAGCGGCACCCCGTCCATGAGTACCGCCACCTGGCGGGATTCGGAGCCGCGGACCGAAATCTCGGCCTCGCCGCGGGAATTTCGGCGCACGTGGAGGAGGGGCAGTTGACGAAGGACCTGTTCCAGTGTTGGGGCCGCAGGCAGGGGCAGGGAATCAATGCGGAGACGCAGGCCACTCGCGCCGCCCGTGGTCAGCAGCGGCTTCACCGCCCGAACCTCGAGGTCCCGGACCCGCACCGTGTCGGCCCTGGCGGTATCCCTGGCTTGCGCGGACGCGGCTCCAATCGGGGCCAGCGCAGAGAGCAGCGCAATCGCGGCAGTCCTGGTCATCTTCTGTCCTTCCGGGTACGCCTGCAATGTAATGCCGTTGACCCCTAACCTCTTTGCCGCTATTCTCTTGCACGCGCCCTGGTGGTGAAACTGGTAGACACGCTATCTTGAGGGGGTAGTGCCGTAAGGCGTCGCGGTTCGAATCCGCGCCAGGGCATCCCGAAACGACTTCCGCCACTGTAGCTCAGGGGTAGAGCTCTCGATTCGTAATCGAGCGGTCGTCGGTTCAAATCCGACCAGTGGCTCTCTCAAGAGGCTAAGAGGCTAAGTCATCGTCAACAAGCAGCCCCCTGATGCTTTCGCACCGGGGGGCTTTTTCCTCGCCTCCTCGCCTTTTCGCCTCTCACGACTGCTTGTCGAACACCCGCTTGGTGGTCATCTCGCCGTCTGGAATGGTCAGGTTTCGTGCAATCATACAGGCTCCGGGGTCGAAGTGATTGCCCCTTGTACGCAGGCCGGGGTGCGGTCGTTGGGCCCGCCGGGAGGGTGGCAATCCAAGCCCCTTCCGCTGTCGTATAGGTTGCCGTAAGTCTAGGTCCCAGCCGGCCGAGGTTCGACCGGTCCTGAATTGCCCCAGGATGGCGAGTGAGGTCGTAAACCCATGAAAAACAACGAGCTGGCTGCGGCCCCGCCGCGGGTGAGCAGCGCGGGAGCGTTCGGCCAGGCGGTGTACGCCAAAACCGTCCGACGCATTGTTGATCGGTTTACCTACCCCGCCGAGAAGCCGGTCATCACCCTCGTGATTTACTATGCGTTTCTCTTCGTTGTGGGGGCGGTGGTGGTGCGGTACGTCCCCGGAGCCGGGGCCATGATATCCGGCGAGCGCCTGGCGGAGCTGAAGCAGAGCCCGGGCCTCGTCCTCGATGATACGACGACGCAGCCCTGGTTTGCCTGGAGCATCAGCTTTTCGATGGCGCTCTCCATGCTTGGGGCGTTCTTCCTGATGTTGCCGGCCTCCTGGGTGTATATGGCCACCCGGCAAAAGAAGGGATTCGACCAGCAGGTGGTCCAGACGTTCATCATCCTCGCCGTCGCGGTGGCCGGCGTGATCATCATCGCGAGGAACAGCGTGGCCCTTGCGTTCAGCCTGGCGGGAGTCGTCGGGGCGGTGCGGTTCCGGAACAATTTGTCGGAAACCCGGGACACGCTGTTCGTGTTTCTGGCCATCGGCGTGGGGCTCGCCGCGGGGGTCGACGCCCTCACGGCGGCGGCGGTGCTGTCCATGGTCTTCAATTTCATCGTCCTGGCGATGGACAAGATGGACTACGGCACCTGCGCCCTCGGGAACGATCCTCGCCAGCTCCTGGTGGGCGCCGCGCCCGCGGATCCCAGGAAAGGCAAGGATTTCAACGCGGTGCTCCTGATCCGGACCCGGGACGCGGACCGATCCCGGACGGTGGTGGAGGCGGTGCTGGACACGGAGGTCCGGCGCTATCAGCTCGCGGAGGTCGAGGCCAACGCCAAGGGGAAAGGCGTCATGAAATATCTGATCCGTCTCGGCAAGGGCGCCGAGCGGGCGGTCCTGGAGGACGCGTTGATCCAGCGCGGAAACCCGACGGTCCTGGGAGCACGAATTCACTGATGCACCGACGCCTGACCGAGAGCAGTGGTTCTGCCGCCGCGCTGCTGGGCGCGCTCGCCCTGGGGGCAGCCGGCTGCGGACATCATGTGATTCCGCCGCCGGTGTCTCCGATCCCGGCCGAAAACCTGGTCACGTCGATCTTTCTCCTGGGCGACGCGGGCACCGCGCACCACGAGCCCGATCCGAATCTGATGGAGCTCACCCGGCAGGCCACCGCGTCTCCCCGCGGCAGCGTGATCGTGTTTCTCGGGGACAACCTGTATCCGAACGGCATGCCGGCCGAAAGCGCCTCCACCCGCGCCGAAGCGGAGCGGCGGCTCGAGGTGCAGCTCGACGTGGCGCGGACCAGCCAGCGCCGGGCCATTTTTCTGGCCGGCAACCACGACTGGGAGCGCTGGGGGCAGGGGGGCGAGGGCGCCATTGACCGGGTCTCGGAATTCATCCGGGAGCGGGTAAAGGGCCTCAGCGCTCAGCTCCCCGATTCCGCATGCCCGGGACCCGTCACCCAGGATATCGGCACCACGGTCCGCCTCGTCCTTCTCGATACGCAATGGTGGCTGCACAACCACAACAAGCCCTACGGCTCCACGTCGCGGTGCCGGGCGACCAACGAAGACCAGGTCGTCGAGCAGCTGGCCGCGACCCTGGCGAGCGCCGGACGTCGCCACGTGATCGTCGCGGGGCATCATCCCCTCGCCTCGGGCGGCGAGCATGGCGGCTACTACTCCATCGGCAAGCATGTCTTTCCGCTGCGCGCGCTCAAGCGGTGGCTCTGGGTCCCCCTGCCGATTCTCGGGTCGATTTATCCGCTCGCGCGGATGAACGGGATAACCAACCAGGACCTGAGCAATTCGAGAAACGAGCATATGCGGGCGGAGCTCGCCAAGGCGTTTGCCAAGAACCCTCCGCTCTTGTACGCGGCGGGGCACGATCACAATTTGCAGGTGTTCAAGGGGCCCGCCGCGAAGTACTCGATCGTGAGCGGCTCCGGCATCGTGGATCATCAGGAAGCGGTGCGCTACAAGAGCAACACGCTGTACGCCGCCAGGAAACCCGGCTTCATGCGCTTCGACGTGGACCAACGGGGCCGGGTACGCCTGTCGGTGCACGTCATCAACAAGACCGGTCCGGCGGAACACTTTGCAATCTGGCTCACCGAGCCGTGATGGAGGATCGATGCGAATTCTGTCCCTGAAACCGTTGCTGATCCTGGCCCTCGCGGCGCCGGCGGCGGCGCAGCAGTACGCTCCCGCCGAATCGGTCACCGTTGCGCCCGGCCCGGAGTACCAGAAGGGCGGGTTGCACCGCATCTTCTTCGGCACCCGGTACCGCTCGCTCTGGACCACCCCCATCCGGGTGCCGCTGCTCCGACTCGGGCAGTTTGGGGGCGGGCTCAAGCCGACCCAGCGGGGCGGGGGACAGCAGACCAAGTCGCTCCGGTTGGAGGGTGCCGACGGGCGGGAATACCAGTTCCGTTCGGTGGACAAGGATCCCAGCGTGATCCTCCCGGTGGAACTGCGGGGGACAGTCGCCGACGACATCGTGCAGGATCAGATCAGCGCCGGCCATCCGGCAGGCGCGGTGCTCGTGGCCCCCATTCTCGACGCCGCCGGCGTGCTCAACACCCGGCCGATCCTGGTCCGGATGGCGGACGACCCCGCCCTCGGCGAGTACCGAGCCGAGTTCGCCGGCATGCTCGGCACGATCGAGGAGCGACCCCGGGACCTTCCCTCGGGGGGCACCACCTTCGCCGGCGCCACCTCCATCGAGGGCACCGAAGACCTCCGGAAGCGCCTCGACGAAGACCCCCTGGTGCCGGTGGATGCGCGCGCATTCCTGACGGCGCGACTCACCGACGTCCTGATGGGAGACTGGGACCGTCACGCCGACCAATGGCGCTGGGCCAGGGTCAAGGACGGCCGGGGCGAGCGCTGGCTTCCCATCCCCCGCGACCGGGACCAGGTTTTCGCGCGGTACGATGGTTTCATGCTCGGTCAGGCCCGTAAGGTGGCGCCGCAGCTCACCACCTTCCGGACCAGGTACGACGGCATGACCGGCTCGACCTGGAACGGCCGCGATCTCGATCGGCGCTTCCTGACGTCGCTCGAGCGTCCCGTCTGGGACTCGGTGGCCGCGTCGCTCAAGAGCCGGATCACCGATGCCGTCATCGCCCGGACCGTGGCCCTGCTGCCGCCGGAGTTCAAGCCGCTGGACGCGGCGCGACTCGAGCGCACCCTTCGCGAGCGGCGCGACCGGATTCCCGAGATGGCCACGGAGTACTATGACCTGCTCGCGGGCAAGGTCGACGTCCACGCCAGCGACCAGGCCGATGAGGCGAAGGTGACCCGGGAGCCGGAGGGCCGGACCACCGTCACCCTCTCCCACAAGGGCACCGAATTTTTCCGCCGCCGGTTCCACGGGGACGAAACCCACGAAATCCGGGTCTACCTGCACGGGGGCAACGACCGCCTGATCGCGGAAGGCGATGGCGGGTCGCCCCGGGTCCGGGTCATCGGCGGCGGCGACGACGACCAGTTCACGGTCAACACCTCCGGCGTGCACCTCTATGACGACAAGGGGCAGAACCGCGCCGAGGGCGAGGACATCAATACCAAGGAGTGGGAGTGGAAGCCGGACAGCGCCGACGCCACGGTGCTCCCCCCGCGTGACTGGGGCAAGAAGACCTTCATGCTGCTGACGGGATACTTCGCCTCCGACATGGGCGCGGTGATCGACTACGGCGGCTTCACCGACTGGTACGGCTTCCGGAGCATTCCCTACGCCGTCAGGCTCGATTACCGGCTGCAGTACTCGACCCAGCGGAAGTCCTTCCGGTTCACCGGCGGCCTGACCGACCAGCTCGCCAACTCCAGGTCTTTCTGGCGCCTGAGCGTCCTGGCAAGCGGGATCGAGACCGTCCGGTGGTACGGGCTGGGCAACGAGACCCGGCAGAACGGCAACCGGGCGTTCTACAAAGTGAGTCAGACCCAGCTCGGCGCGGGGATCCAGCTGGGCACCCGATTCGGGAAGCAGCACAGCATAAGGATCGGCCCCGAGGTCCGCTGGTCCGATACCGATCTCGATTCGAAGCCCAACAGCCTACGGTTCATTGCCGGGAACCAGCCCTACGGGACGGGTCAGTTCGGCATGGCGGGGGTGTCCGCAGAGCTCCGCCTCGATGGTCGCGACTTTCCCGGTTTTGCGAGCAAGGGCGCCTCTTTGTTCCTGAAAGCGAGCGCCTATCCCAAGGCGTGGGACCTGGTGGAGTCGTTTGCCCGGGTCGAGGCGGAAGGCTCGATTGCACTCGCCCCGCAGGGCTCCTGGCGCCCTTCACTCAACCTCTTCGCCGGCGGCGTCAAGACCTTCGGCCAGGCCCCCTTCTTCGAGACGGCGCGGCTGGGCGGGCTCCGGACCCTCCGGGGATACAACCCCGACCGGTTCGCGGGAGACGCGGCGGTGTACGCCTCGGCCGAAGTGCGGCTGCCGCTGACCCGGATGCGCATCATCCTTCCGGGGCAGCAGGGCGTCTTCGCCTTCTACGATGCGGGAAGGGTGTACGTCGAGGGGGAAACCTCGGACGAGATCCACACCGCCGCGGGTGGGGGCGTCTGGTTCTCGTTCCTGAGCCGGGGGCAGCTGCTGTTCGTCGGCGCGGGCAGGCCCACCAAGGACAAGGAGGGCACCCGGGTGGTGGTGGGACTCGGATTCCCGTTTTAGGTGTGTCTGAAAATCGCCCCCGGTCGTCGCCAGTACGAGTAACGGACATGTCACGGCGGCGCGTGCGCCGCCGTTCGTCGGACACTTCGCGCGGGAGCCATCTGGCGCCCGCGAGCCGGACATATCGGGAGCGCGGCTCCCGGGAGGGAATGGTCCCATGGGGTTCTTTAAGCGACTGATTGACTTCCTGACGCTCGGATCCGACCGGCCGGTCCGCCGTCTGTTCGCCTATTACATGGTGCTCGGAGGAGTGATATACCTCCTCATCAAGTTCGTGCCGGTCGCCGACCGGACCTTCGGCGGCACGACCGAACGGGAAACGGCCGGCGCGTCGCAGGTGTTGCAGGATGGGCTCGGTACGGACAGTCCCGGTTCCATCGTTCCCGATCTTCCTCCCCGCATCGAGATGGCGCTCAGCACCACCATCATCATCCTGAGTACGATGGCGCTGATGCTGCCGGTCTGCTGGGTCTACATGTCGACCCGCTCGAACAAGGGCCAGAATCAGTCGGTCGCACAGACGCTGCTGTTTCTGCCCATCGTGGTGACCGGCATTGTGCTGGTCGTCCAGAACAGCCTGGCGCTGGCCTTCAGCCTGGCCGGGGTGGTGGCCGCGGTCAGATTTCGAACCACCCTGCGCGATGCGCGCGACGTGGTATTCATCTTCCTCGCCATCATGGTGGGGTTCGCCGCCGGCGTCGAATTGTTGATTGTCGGCGCCATCGTCTCGGTGATCTTCAATTTCATCCTGATTCTCAGCTGGCGGTACGACTTCGGGCGGACCGCCCTCGAGCCGACGGCGTCCTCGCAGTGGGCCGAGCCGCTCCAGGAGCTGGCCGACGCACGGACCAACGGCAAGGTGCCCGACCGTGACCTGGTCCTGGCGCTGGGCCAGAAGCAGGCGGCGGCCCTGGCTGATCGATTTGAGCGGGTCCGCCGCATCCTCGGCCCCAGCGGGAAGAAGCCCCGCTTCAATGCAGTCCTCTCCGTCTCGACCGAAAAACTCACCGAAGCCCAGGAGGCCGTCGCGGGGGTGCTGGATGAGATGGTGGGCCGCTGGCGTCTCGACGAGGTCATCACGAACACCGCCAAGCCCTCGGAGCTGTACTACCTGGTGCGGGTCCGCAAGTCCATCGGCCGCGATGACCTGCTCACCGCGGTCCGCGCCAAGGGTGGTCAGGCGATTATCAACGCTGACGTCGAGGTGAGCGCACCGGCGGAGGACGCCGAAGAAAAAGAGAAGAAGTGATGCGGCCCGCGCTGATGGTGGCCGCGCTTCTCGGCCTGGGTGCCTCCGGCACGGCGTGCCGCGCTCCTGGCGGGGCGGACGCCGCCCGGGCGGACAGCGCCCGGCTTGCCGAGCGCGTAGCCCGGCTGGACCGGGCCCTGGCCAGCCCGGATTCGGGCAGAAGCGGCGCACCCATCGCCCGCTGGACCCTGCCCGGCAGCCTGGCCGAGATTTCCGGACTCGCGCTCACGCCGGATGCCCGCCTCCTGGCCCACAACGACGAATCGGCGCGAGTCTTCGAGATCGACTATCGTCGCGGGATCATCGTCAAGCGCTTCCGGCTGGGCGACAAGGGAGTGCACGCCGATTTCGAGGGCATCACGGTCGCGGGGGACAAGGTCTACATGCTGTCGAGCGACGGCAGGATTTTCGAGTTTCTCGAGGGCCCGCCCGATGGCAGCGTGGAGTACACCGTGCACGACACCAAGCTCGGCAAGGAGTGCGAGTTCGAGGGTGTCGCCTTCGATCCTTCCATCAACTCGCTGCTGATGGCGTGCAAGAATGTCGGCACCCCGAAGCTCAAGGATTTCCTGGTGATTTACCGTTGGAAGCTCGCGGACTCGGGAGACTCCCGGATCTCCGAGCTCACCGTGCCGATGAATCAGGTCATCGGGACCAACGACTGGAAGGAATTCAAGCCGTCCGACATCACCGTCGATCCCTCCAGCGGGAACTACGTCCTCGTCTCCGCGCAGCAGAAGGCGCTGGTCGAGCTCACCCCCGCGGGTGCGGTGGTGTCGGTCCGGCCCCTTCCCGACGGACACGACATGGCCGAGGGCCTGGCCATCACCAAGGACGGCATCCTCATCCTCAGCGATGAATCGGTGCGCGGGCCGGCCGCGATCACGCTCTACAAGCGGCCGTAAAGGCCGCGCGCTACCATGCGACCATCGGCCAGTCAGTATCGAATGCTGGGCGTGATCGCCGCGCTTCTGGTAGCGTTCTCCAGCTCCGCCGGGGCCCAGTCCGATTCCGTCGTCGTGGTCGCCGGGAAGCGGTACGCCGCCGGTGGCCTGCGCCGGTTCTTCCTTGGCGACACCTACCGGGATCTCTGGACCACACCGATTCGCGTGCCGGTCATCGACCTGCGCGCCTTCGGCGGCGGACTCAAACCCCTCCGGGCCGGAGGAGG
>JANNGX010000078.1:0-7014 GCA_031404115.1 Gemmatimonadales bacterium
CGCCCGGGGCGTAGGCGTTGTTCCAGCGCCGCGCGATCTCGCGAGTCAGCTCGAGGTGCTGGAGCTGGTCCTCCCCCACGGGAACCTTGGTCGCCCGGTAGAGCAGGATGTCCGCGGCCTGCAGGATCGGGTAACAGAGCAAGCCGACGGGGATGCTCTCGAGCTTTTCGGTCTTATCTTTGAACTGGGTCATCCGCTCGAGCTCGCCGAGCGGCGCCACCGTTGTGAGCAGCCAGTTGAGCTCGGCGTGCTCGGGCACCATGGACTGCACAAACAGGACCGCGCGCTCCGGGTCGATCCCTGCGGCCAGGAGCCCGATGGCCACGTCCCGGGTTCGGGCCGCGAGGTGCGTGACTTCGTATGGAATGGTGACGGCGTGGAGGTCGACCACGCCGTAGATGCAATCGTAGCGGTCCTGCAGAGCGACCCAGTTCTGGACCGCGCCGAGCCAGTTGCCGATGTGAAGGTCGCCGGTCGGCTGAATCCCCGAAAAGATTCGGTCCATTACCGCAAAGTAGCCGTCTCCCTTTCGGCGTGCAAGATGAACTCTTCCTTGGACTTACTGCATTTGGCTGCGCGGGCCGCGGAGGTCGCGGGAGCGTATATAAGGGGGGTCGGTGGGGACAGTCCGACGGACTGGATCCAGAAGGGCCACAACGACTGGGTCACCGAGGTCGATCGTACCGCCGAGTCGCTGATTCGCGATATCCTCGTGAAGGGCGCGCCGGGATCCCGGGTGATGGGCGAGGAGCTCTCGCCTGAGGTTGCGAATGAAGGCATGGTCTGGATCGTCGACCCCCTGGACGGTACTACCAACTTCCTTCATGGCTATCCCCAATACGCCGTGTCGATTGGCCTGGCGATCGATGGCGAGCTCGAGGCCGGCGTGGTGCTCGACGTGCATCGCGAGTGCGTCTACGGCGCGGTGCGCGGCAAGGGCGCCTGGCTGGGAAATTCCCCACTGCGGGTTTCCCGGATCACCGAGCCCGCGAGAGCGCTGCTGGGCACCGGGTATCCGTTCAAGCATCTCGAGGCACTCGATGAGTATCTCGACCAGTTCCGGCGCATTCTCCCCGCCACCAGCGGCGTGCGGCGCGCCGGCGCCGCCGCCATCGACCTGGCCGATGTTGCCGCCGGCCGCCTGGACGGATTCTGGGAACTGGTGCTGGCCCCATGGGACATCGCCGCGGGCGTCCTCCTGATTCGCGAGGCCGGCGGCATCGTGACGGACCTGGAAGGGCGCCGGGCCGACATGGTGCATGGGGGAATCGTGGCAGGCAATCCCGCCGTACACGCGTGGCTACTCACCCAATTGGGCAATTCATGAAACCAATACTCGCAGGCCTGACGCAACGACCTCTCCTCCCGAGTCGAGATTCTGCGGACCAATTATGGAGTCCCCCACATCCGGGCCGAGGATCTCAGGGCGTTCGGTTACGGCCTCGCCCCATAACCGGGCCCCAGGCTGTGGCGCGCTGCAAATAATTACATTATCTTGAGTAATTAATGGACTCATTCCCGGACACCTGAATCCCGATTCACCGCGCGAGAAGGCCCCCATGAAGCCGATATTCCCGTCCGTCCGCCTGTTTTCCCTGATCCTGCTGACCGGCTGCACCCCCAAGGCCGATCGACCCGAAGCGGCCGCAGTCCCCGACACCGCGGCGGTAGCGGCCGCGAGCGTCGCTGATGGTCAGCGGATCTTCCGGTTCGAGACCTTTGGCAACGAGACGTTCTGGTCCGACACCCTCCGGCTCCATGAAATCGTGCAACAGAGCGTCGACCCGACCACGGCGCTTTCGGTCGGCCTCAAGGTGGACGCCGATGCCTTACCGCCCGGAATCCTCCAGCAGGCGGACCTGAAGAGCCCGGCCACGACGGTCGCACTCCTCAAGATGAATGCGGTAGTGGGGATCCAGGCCACGGTGGATTCGGCCAATCACATTGTCAGGCTCGGAATTACCTGCGCGCTCTGCCACTCCACCGTAGACAACTCGGCTGCGCCGGGCATCGGCCGCCGGATGGACGGCTGGCCCAATCGCGATCTCAACGTCGGGGCCATCGTGGCCCTCTCGAAGGCGCTGACCGGCGCCCAGCGAGGCGTCTACACTTCGTGGGGTCCGGGCAAGTACGATCCGCGATACAACCTCGACGGAAAGAACACCCCGCTCGTGCTGCCGCCCGCGTACGGGCTGTCCGAGGTGACCAACGAGACCTACACTGCCGAAGGACCCATTTCCTACTGGAACGCCTATGTGGCAGTGACCCAGATGCACGGACGGGGCAGTTTCTCCGATCCTCGGCTGGGCATCGAGGTGACCAATTCGCCGGACCAGGTGACGTCCAGGCTCCCCGCGCTTCGGGCGTACCAGCACAGCCTTGCAACCCCGGCGCCCCCCGCCGGCAGCGTTGACGCGGCGGCCGCGGACCGGGGCCGCGGGGTCTTCGACCAGTCGTGCGCGAGTTGCCACGTGGGAGGGCGCGGAACCGACAACAACGCCGGTACCTTGCACGCCGCGGCGGAGACCGGCATGGACGGCGCCTATGCGCTTCGCACCGCCACCAAGTCGTATCGCACGACCCCGCTCCGCGGGCTGTGGCAGCATCCGCCCTACTTTCACGACGGGAGCGCCAAAACCCTGGGAGACGTGGTGGCGCACTACAACCGGGTGCGCTCGCTCACGCTGAGCGCGGAGCAGCAGCGCGATCTGGTGGAGTACTTGAAGTCGCTGTAGCGGAAGTCCGTTTTCCGCCAGCCGTCGCCTGCACGAGGGCCCGTTCCAGTATCCGGTCGGCCTGAGCAACCCACGCGCGGAAGCGGCGGTTGTCGAGCCGGGGCGGCAGTTCGCGCAGGCGATCGAGATTGAAGGCTCGATCGGCAATCCCGAATCCGGCTCGGACGACCTCCAGCGCATTGAGCCGCTGCTCTGCGTGATTCTCGACCGGCACCACGAACAGGGGCTTTCCCAGCCACGCCGCCTCGCACACCGACTCGAATCCGGCGGTGCACACTACCGCACGGCAACCCGCCATCAAGGTCAGGAATTTGTCGCCGTTCAGCCGGTGGAACGTGAGGTTGGGCTGGACCTCTTCCGCCTCCGGCGCGCCCGGACGGTCGTAGAAGCAGTGCAGCTCGGCCTCGGGATTGGCCCGCTGCCAGTCCGTGATTTCTTCGGCGTAGGCGTGATTGAGAATGTAGATCAGGACGTACCGCCCCGGGGTCGATTCCAGACGGAACAGCTGCTGACGCAGCAGCGGCGGGCTCACCGTGAGATGTTGCTCCGGGAGATCAGCCTCCGGCGTCAGCGACAGCGCGAGTTTCCACGAGCGACAGCCGACCAAGCTGACGAACCGCCGGAGGCCCCACTGCTCGGCGAGCTTCCCCTCGGCACGCACATACGAGGGGTGGGGAATCATGAACTGGTGTGCGATGGAGAGCACGGGCACGGGCAAGGGACGAACCAGCTGGTGCAGCCCGGTGAGGGGCTCGAAGAAGTTGATGACCAGATCGGGCCGGGTCGCTTCGACCAGAGCGCGAACCTCATGAAGGCTCCGGCGGTACTGGCCCAGATGCATCAGCGACTGGCGGAGCGTCGCGCCCAGGTCCACCGCCCGGCCCTCGCGGAAAACGAAGCCGGGGCTCTTGACCGACGTGATGGAAACCGGAAAGCCCCGCTCGAAAAACTCCGGAAGTGACCGGGTGCTGTTTCGTCCGGCGAGGACGCCTACCAGCTCATGTCCCGACCGTGACAAACTCTGATGGATGGCGAGCGCCTGCGTCAGGTGCCCACGACCCTCGCCCTGCACCGTGAACAGAATTCTCATGGAAGTGTATGAGGCTGAAGTGACCTGAATAGTCCTCGACCAGTGCCGTACAGCTTTCCACCCAGTCCCCGCAGTTCAAGTATTCGAGCCGGCCGATTTTCCGCATCTCGGCGCGATGGATATGGCCACAGATGACACCGTCCACCTGGTGGGATTCGGCCAGACGGACCATCGCCACCTCGTAATTGGTGATGTACTGTACCGACGACTTGGCCTTGGACTTCAGGTAGGCCGCCAGGGACCAGTATCCCAGTCCGAGTCGCCGGCGCAGCCGGTTGAACCAGAGATTGAGGTCGAGAATCCAGCTATAGAGCCCCGCCCCGACCCGTTCGAGCAGCCGGTTGAAGTGGGTCAGCCCGTCGAACTGGTGGCCGTGGATCACCAGGTAGCGCCGCCCGTCGGCCGCTTCATGAATCGCTTCGCGGACCAGTTTGAGGCCGCCGAAGCGCAGGCCGAGGAAGGACTCCAGGAATTCGTCGTGATTGCCGGTGATGTAGACGACCCTGGTCTGCTTGCGGTTCTTCCGGAGGAGTTTCTGAATCAACGTGTTGTAGCTGTCCTCCCAGTACCAGCTCTTCCTGAGCTCCCATCCGTCCACCAGGTCGCCGACGATGTAGAGGTAGTCTGACTTGTTGGTGCGGAGGAATTCGAGAAGGGGTCCGACCTGGGCGTGCTTGGTGCCCAGGTGCACGTCCGATATCCAGATCGATCGCCAGCGGGTCGAACCGGTCGTTGCGCGCATCGGGCTCCCGAGTTGTCCACACCCGGTGCACAAGTTATGGGTTGTCTCGGCGGCGGTGCAACGGGAAAGTCGAGCTGTTGCGGAGTCTGGACGGATTCACCACGCGGCGAATACCTCACCGTGACACTACCGTCACATAGAGGATAAATGCGTGGACAATTGCCGGGTGGATAACTGCCGGGCTGCAGCGCGGGTTAGGATGCCTTGTGCGTCAGGATCTTGGGCCCCTCCTTGGTGATGGCCACCGTGTGCTCGAAGTGCGCCGCGAGCGAACCGTCGGCGGTTACCACGGTCCACTTGTCTTCCAGCATCCGGGTGGCGTAATCGCCCATCGTGATCATCGGCTCGATGGCCAGGGTCATACCCGCCTGGAGCCGGGGGCCCCGGTGCGGCTGGCCGTGATTCGGCACTTGCGGGTCTTCGTGCATGCGCTGCCCTACGCCATGACCCACCAGTTCCCGCACCACGCCGAAGCCGGCGGCTTCCGCCACGGTCTGCACCGCGTGGCCGATGTCGCCCACGTGATTGCCCACCCGCGCCTGGGCGATGCCGGCGGCGAGGGCCAGCTGGGTGGCCTCGAGGAGTCGCGCCGCCTCGGGAGCGATCTCGCCCACCGGAACGGTGGTCGCGGCATCGGCGTGAAACCCCGCCACGCAGACGCCCACATCCACACTCACGATGCTGCCCTCGCGAAGCATGCGCCTGGTGGAGGGAATGCCATGCACGATTTCTTCGTTGATCGACACGCAGAGGGTCTTGGGAAACCCGTAGAGCCCCTTGAAGGAGGGCGTGGCACCGGGGTGACTGCGGATGAACGCCTCCGCCTTGGCGTCGAGCTCCTCGGTGGACACCCCCGGCCGGACGGCCCGGCGCACCAGCTCGAGGGTGTCGCCGACGATGCGGCCCGCCCTGGACATGGTGTCGATCTCTTTCGGGGATTTGAGCGTAATCATGGCATTCCCCTATACCCCCAGTTGCGCTTTCACCCGGGCCGCGATGTCCTCGACGCTTCCCACCGCGGGAATTTTCACCACGCCGCCACGCGTCCGGTACCAGTCGAGCACCGGAGCCGTCTGTTCGCGGTAGGCAACGAGGCGCCGCGCCACCGCTTTGGGGTCGTCGTCAGCCCGCCCCTCGATCCCGCGGCGCTTCTCGAGCCGGCCCACGATCTCCTCGTCAGCGACGTCGAACAAGAGGACCTTGTCGATCTTCCGCCCCAGCTCGTCGAGGATCGCCTGGACGCCCTCGGCCTGGGGGATTGTGCGTACGACACCGTCGAAGACCACCCCCCGCGCCGCGGAAGGCCGATTGAGCTCTTCCCGCACGATCCGCATGATGAGACCGTCGCTGACCAGCGCGCCGCTCTCCATCACCGCCTGGGCTTCGCTCCCGAGCGGGGTGGCCCGGGCCACCGCCTCGCGGAGCAGGTCGCCGGTGGCGATTTTGGGCAGGCCGAGCCGGGTGGCCAGAAGCGCACCCTGGGTGCCCTTACCAGCGCCGGGAGGGCCCAACAGCAGTATGTCCATCCACTGACCTCCTGGAAAGGGGAGTGGCAAGCGGTAAGCGGTGAGCAGGGACATTCCCCCGCTCACCGCTCGCTGCCTCACCGCTCACCAGCTCACATGAATCTCTGTTGCCGCCCCCGAAATTTGACTCGCCCCGTTTTCATGAAGCTGTCATACTTCCGCAGGGTACGGTGCTGTTCGACCTGGGCAATGGTGTCGAGCAGCACCCCGACGACGATCAGGATCGAAGTCCCGCCGAATACCGCCTCGAAGCCGACCCTCTGGGCCACGACGATCGGGATGATGGCGATGGCGGCCAGGAAGAGCGCGCCCGGCAGGGTGACACGCGAGAGCACGGAGTCGATGTAGTCGGCCGTGGCGGCGCCGGGCTTCACACCCGGGATGAATCCACCCTGCTTCTTCAGGTTCTCCGACAGATCCACCGAATTGAAGATGATGGAGGTGTAGAAGTAGCTGAAGAGCACCACCATGATGCCGAAGGAGAGGTTGTACCAGAGGGTTCCCGGCGCAAACGTCGCGGCGATATCGGTCAGGAGGGGGTTCTTGGTGAAATTCGCGATCGTCCCCGGGACGATGATGATAGTCTGGGCAAAGACGATCGGCATCACGCCCGCAGTGATCAGCCGGATCGGGATGAAGGTCTTCTGGCCTTCCCGGATCCGCCCACGCCCCATAACCTTCCGGGGTATTTGAATTGGAATGCGCCGCGCGGCAATGGTCATGGCCACCACCGCGGCGATTGCCCCGACCGCCAGGACCACCAGCAGGATGGCGCCACCGGGGCTGATGACCCGATCCTTGACCGAGCGGATCATCTGGATGGCCGAGGGCCAGAGCCGCTCCATGATCGAGACGGCAATGAGCATGCTCATGCCGTTGCCGATACCCCGCTCGGTAATCTGCTCGCCCAGCCACATCACG
>JANNGX010000079.1:0-22858 GCA_031404115.1 Gemmatimonadales bacterium
CTCGGGGGTTCGAATCCCTCCCGTTCCGCCAGCAAGACGCCCTTACCAGGTGCTCTCCCGCTTGCGGGAGAGCAGAACGTGCACTCTCCGGCATTATCGGATCCCTCGCTTGCGCCGATCTGACATCGGCAGCCGCTCGCACTGGGTTGAACGGCGGCAGTCTCTTGGCCGTCCACGCCCGCTCAGGGACATGTGCAGGACGACTTCGGTCCCTCCCGCTTGAGTTCTGCGGAGCCGAGCGGCCCGTACGTTCTCGGTGGCGGATCAAGGGTGATGGCGTCACCGGGCCAGCAGTCGTATCGACTCGGTTCCTCTCGCGTCAGGGAGCTTGGGTGGGGTCGTTGACGCGGCCGATGAACAGGATCGTGCCGGCGCCTTGATCGCGGATGACGTACAGGTAGGGACGGTTGATCTCGATCGTCGGACCGTGAGAAGCCGCCATGGCGCTGCCTGTGGCGGCTGCTGCCCGGGTGCCTTGCTCGTCGACTTCAATGAACGCTTCGTGCTCAACCAGGTCGAGCCAGAGCCCGCCGCTGTCGACCATCCCTGAGAAGTCGGCCCCAGCTCCGAACGCGGTCGGCATGCCCAGCGCGGCGAGCGTGTCGTTGAGCGTCAGATGTGTCCGTGCCGACCATTTCGGTATCGACAAGTGAATACCACCATCGGTGATCGAGTCGAACACCACGTTGAGCGACTCGGTCGTCAACGACGCTTCGAACTCAGCTAGATCGCTCGGCATGATCACGATCATCGACAGCGCCCCTCCGCCGTAGGGCATCTCGACGGCCTGGTACGACTCGGTCGAGGCCGATGGAAGGTACTCGTCGTAGTGCATCGTGGCGACGTTCACCCTTGATCCATCGGCCCGCGTGAACGCTTCGTCGCGGGTCGCAGCCGGGTCGAACGGAAACTCCCACGGGGCGTCAAGCGCGACGGCGTTCACGAGCACCATTGCGGTGGATGCGTCGAGTGACCCCTCGGGGAACAACTCGGGAATCAGATCGCTGGTGTTGTCCTCGACCCACCCGTTGATCACCTGGCGCTCACCGTCGGCATCGGTGTCGAAGTTCGCCTCGGCGAGCGGCGAGTCGTACACGCCGGTCAGCACATCGAGATAGTCGTCGCGCAACGCCAAACCCGGCTGGGTCCACACCTTGTTCGCCGCACTCCACGTCGTCGGGCTCCCGTCCGTGCGGGCATCGAGAGTCAAGTCGTAGGCGTTGGTCCCTTCCTGCCACCCAGGAACATCTGCTGCGTGGAGCACGTCGGCCATCTCGGTCGCTGTCGCACCTTGGGCGCCGGCGTAGATCATGCTGAGCGTGAACGTGACGCTGTAGGGGCTCACGACCACGTTGCCCGGTTCGCCTGACGCGACCGATGTGTACAGGTCTGCCGCGAACTCGTTCATGCCCTCGACAACGGCGGTCGTGTTACCGCCGTCCGCGTCGATATCGATCGAACGTTCCGTCAGATTCCCGTAGCGCAGCGACAGTCCGTCCGCTCGAGACTCACCATCGGCGACGGGCTCAGAGCCCGGAACCGTGGGACCAGTTGCGGTCGTGGGAACAGTCGATGTCGACTGATCGCCGCCGGATCCACACGCCGAAGCTGCAGCCAACGAAACACCGACAAGGATCGCAAGACGGCGGGCCATACCAATCAGACGTTACGTGGACGCTGCTGGTTCCGGAACGCACTGCACCGACGAAGCGCTCTACTCGGTCGGATCGCTGCCCGTGAAAGTGTGACGCAAGGTAAGGGCCGGACTTTGCGGGTCGTTTCGCGACCGAGAACGGATTACCGAGCGGGCGTTACCGGGCATCGTGGCTGGCAGCGCACGCAGGATTCGTGGTTGATGTCTGTCGGCCCAGATCAGCAGAAGAGGCTTCCGGCGCAGCCGTCGCCGAGGCCGGCAGGGACCTCGGTCGTGGTGCGTGACTCGTACTCCGCCAGGTCGAGTTCGGTCACGCTCGCAGCGAAGGCGAGCGGGTCGATGCGATCGTCAGCGACTCCGAGCACCACGATCGTGGCGCCGTCGGGCGACCAGACAACGGATTGACGGCCATCATCGGTGTTGAGCCAGCCAGGTGTTCCGTTCACGTCGACAAGCTCGAACGCGCTTCCGAGGGCTTGACTGATCAGGTCGGTGTGGGCGGGTGACGTCAACATCTGTGCGACGACTCGATCCCCGTCGAACCACGTCACGAAGCGTTGTCCAGCGGACTCGTTCCAGGCGCCGTTGATCTCGACGAGACCGGTGTCGGGTGCGAGGTCCCAGCCGGCGCTGCCGTTCGGGCGTCGCTGCATCGTCTCGATGATCGACACGGCTTCGTCGTTGTCGATTCCGGTTGACCTGAGCCGGACGAAGCCGCTCGGATCCGAGGCGACCAGACGCAGATCCCCGTCTGTGGCGAACGCATCATCCCAGCCGTCGATGGTCAGGGGTTGCCGAACGTTGGCGGGGGTCGACTCAATCCTGTTCGGTTGGGTTTGCAGGGTGAGCAGAATGTCGCGGTCGGGGTCGGCGAACACTTGCGTGAACGTTGCGGGGGCGGCGCTGCGGCCGTCAACTTGCGCGCGTACTGGTGTTCCCGCCGGCGCGATCGGTGCAGTCGGGAGCAGGAGCGGAATGTCGTCGGCCGAGGTCGGTTCAGCAGGGGCAGTGGGCCACGATGCCAGCCGGTCTTCAGGGTTGGAAGGCGAGCTGATTGCTGGCGCGTCGACGAGTTCCATGTCGACGGCGTCGAGCAAGGCGGTGAATTGGTCGACGTCGATTGGGGTGTTGGCGTTGATCATCCAGACGTTGCACGGGTCGGCCGCTGGTGCCGTGGGCGGGAACACGAAAAGCACACTCTGCCCGCCGGTGCCTACTGCGGGTGGACGCACCTCCGTGGCGTAGCCGTTGACGGTCACCGGCACCGTTTCGGACCGCTGTTCGGCGGCGAGGTCGCCGGCGTCGTCGAGTGAGACCCCGCGCGTCAAGAACACGAACGGGTCTGTGGCGAGTTGGTAGCCGTCGATGGTCCCGCCGATCGATGCCGACTCGATGGTGGCACCGACCATCGAGGGTCCGCTGGTGCGGTCCGGCCAGCTCACCTCGACGGCCGGACACGCCGTCTCCGTCGTGACGACCGCAGTGGTGTCCGTCGGTGCTTCCACTGTCGGCGCAGGAGCCGGGGTCGGCGCTGGTGAATCAGCGATCTCGGGGTCGTTGGTGGTGCGCATCGAAGCCAGACCGACCACCAGACCCGCCACGAGCAACGCAGCGACCGAGGCGACAACGAACCGAGTCTGGGCACGGTGCCGTGGCGAGGCCGCAGCGGCGATGGCGGAGTCGATCACCTCGCCGGGATCACGGTGAGGGCCACGGTTGGCCAGTTGTTCGAGATCGTCGTTGATCATCCGATACCTCCCACGTTGAGTTGGAGTTGCCGCCGCGCCCGATGCGCAGTTTGGCGGACTGCGTCCGATCGCATGCCGAGCACGCCGGCGATCTCCTCGGCGAAGTGTGATCAAGAGTGCCCCGATTCCGGTTCGCATGCAAGCGGTCCGACCCCCCGGCGAGTCTCCTTCGGCTATCTTGAGTCCGATATCCCCTGACCCCGAGGGTGACCGTGGATCCTCAACTGAGCGGGTTCGCTCTTGGCCTCCTCCTGGGGGCCGCAAAAATCGGTTTTCTTGGGACGATAGGGTTCGGGATCGCGTGGTGGAGAACTCGCAGCAAGCTCCGGCGCCTGGAGGCGGCGCTGCCCGACCCTGCCCGTCTGGGAGAACGGCTGGCAAACCTGGAGCAGATATTCGGACTACTCGGCAAGCAAGCTGGATCGCTTGGTCGAGACGCAGGACGTCCTCGTCCGGCAACTTTCCCCCTCTTCCCCCCCGTGATCATGCACCGTACCCTGCTCCTCGGCCTTCTCCTCGCCGCCCCGGCCTCGGCCCAGACCCGCCCCTTCGGCACCCTCCGCGAACAGGCGCAGCTCCAGCAGCAATGGCTCGAGCAGCGCCTCGACACCCGGCTGCCGGCGCTGATGCGGCAATACCGGATCGACATGTGGGTCGTCCCGATGCGCGAGTACAACGAGGATCCCGTCTTCGCGTCGCTCGTCTCGCCCGAGACTTTCGCGGCGCGCCGCCGCACCATCTACGTCTTCTTCGATCGCGGACCCGCGGCGGGGGTCGAGCGAATCGCGCTTGGCGGCTCCTCCCAGGGCGGTGTGTACGAGGCGGTCAGGAGTACCAAGCCGATCACCGGTGGTGGGAGCGTGGCCGGGCGGCAGGCGGAGCTCTGGGGCGACGAGCAGTGGCAGGTGCTGAAGAAGGTCATCGCCGACCGGAACCCCCGGGTCATCGGCATCAACAAGTCCCGGACCTTCGCCTTCGCCGACGGGCTCTCGTCCGGCGAGCTCGAGGGGATGAGCGAGGCGCTGGGCGCCGAGTGGACTGCCCGGTTCCGGCCGGCGGAGGGGCTCGCGGTGGACCTGATCGCGACCCGGCTGCCTGAGGAGGAGGCGTTCTATGCCCGGCTGACGCAGCTGGTCTGGGACACGATCGAGGAAATGTTCTCCAGCAAGACCATCACCCCCGGCGTCACCAGGACTTCTGACTTGGTCTGGTTCTGGCGCCAGCGGATCAACGACGTGGGCCTCGGAACCTGGTTCCAGCCGTCGATCGAAGTGCAGCGGCGGGGCGTGAGCAGTGAGCAGCTCGGCGCCGATCCCGTCATCCAGCGCGGCGACGTGCTGCATTGCGATGTCGGCATTACCGCGCTCCGGCTCAACACCGACACCCAGCACAACGCGTATGTGCTGCTCCCCGGCGAGACCGACGCCCCCGCCGGACTCCGGAAAGCGCTCGCGAACGCCAACCGGCTCCAGGATATCCTGTTCGAGGAGGTTCGCCCGGGACGCTCCGGCAACGAGGTCCTTCGCGCCGCCCTCGCCAAGATGCGGGGCGAGGGGATCGACGGAACCATTTACACCCACCCCATCGGGATGAACGGTCATGGCGCGGGCCCGCTGATCGGGCTCTGGGACTACCAGGAGGGCGTTCCCGGGCGCGGCGATCACAAGATCATCTCCAGCATGTGGTTCTCCAGCGAGCTGCAGGCCACGACGCCGGTGCCCGAATGGGGAGGCCAGCCGGTGCGGATGGCCATGGAGGAGGACTTTATCCTGGGTGCCGACGGCAAACCCCGGTGGGCACTCAAACGGCAGGACCGCCTGCATCTGGTTCGTTGAGGAGGATCGGAGTGATGTGATCCGGCGCGTGAAAGGGCATTCCGGGCGCGGTACTTCTCCCCGGGACCGCTGGGCCTTATCCTACGGTCCCTTGCAGCCAGTACGACAACGGGAGTGTCTGTGTGAGCCAGGAACCGGAGTACCTGCAGCGGCTTCGGCGGGCGCAGCAGGAGAAGAGCCAGAAAGGTGCCAAGGACTCCGGAGTGGCGGGGTCCGATGCGGGCGCCCACTTCAGCGGCCAGGAGCAGGAAGCCCTGCGGTGGGCCCGGGAGCTGGCGGCCGGCACGGAGTTGCGGTCAGTCCGCAACCTGGCGGGCGCGCGCTTTGCCCTCCTGGTCCGGCTCCAGAGTGCCAGCGGAGTTCGCTTTCTCTCGGTCGAGGGGATCGCCACCCGGGAGGCGCTCAAGGAGCGGGTCAAGCCCGGAGCTACGGTGGGCGAAGAGGTGCTGGGAGCCTACGAGGTCAAGGGTGGCCGGCCGGTGACGATTGCCATCGAGGCCGGGCAGGTGGCCCTCAAAATGGGAACCCCGCGTCCCGGCGCCAACCCGGTCAGCCCGGAGAAGATGCTCCGGAAAGCTACGGCCGAGGCGGTGGTCCGGGAAAAGAACCGCCCCAAGGACCGGGACAAGCGACGGTAGCTAGCGCACGACGACGCGCAATTCCACCAGGTACACCAGCACCGCATTGGGCGGGATGTTATCGCCGCCCTGCTCCCCATAGCCCAGTCCCGGCGGCAATACCAGTTGCCGCCGGCCGCCCGGCTTCATCCCAGGCAGCGCCAGCTCGATCCCGTCGATGACCTGACCCTCCCCGATCCGGACTATTGCTACACTGCTGTCCACCGGCGTCCCGTCGGGCAGCCAACCCTGAATGCCGATCTCCACCGAATCTCCCACCGCCACCGGCCGGCCATCGCCGGGAGCCAGATCCAGCCAGAGCACCCCCTGGGGGAGCTTGGCCATCTCGGTAATGTTGACCCCCAGATCGGCGGCGTAGTCCAGCATCTCGGGGATGGTGTCGGGTGGCAGCGGCGGCGGATTGAGGGTGCTGCGAACCGATTCGGCCGCCGAGCGCGCTGACGAGCTGATTTTGCAGCCACTGCCGAGCACGCAGGCGAGTACCAGCAGGAACCGGGCGGGGCGGGGCATGGTCCAATGCTATCCGCCCCCCTCTCTGGTCGGAAGGCCGCCCATCTGGCGCTGGGACGCAATCGGTGGCATTTTCGCTGCCTTCTCCCCTCCAAAGGATCGATCTGATGCGGAGTCGTGTCTCGTCCAGACTGGCAGTCGCTGTCGTGGGGATTGCGGCGTTCGCCTGCGCCAAGGAAAAACCCGCCGAGCAGGCCGCCGTGACAGCGCCCCCGGCGGCGCCCAACGTGGTCCACGTTGAGGCGACCGATTACTCCTTCAGCGCTCCGGACACCGTGCCGTCCGGTGTGACCACCTTCCACCTGATGAACGGCGGGAAGGAGTTCCATCATGTGGTGCTGATGAAGGCGCCATTGGCGTCCGTCCAGAAGATGGATCCCGCCGCCCCCCCTCCGGCAGATCTTGTGGTGGTCGGCGGTCCCAACTCTGCGGCACCGGGGGGTACGGCCGAGGCGACGCTCGACCTGGCCGCGGGGGAATACACTCTCGTGTGCGTCATTCCCGGCCCCGACGGCAAGCCCCATATGATGAAGGGCATGAGACGCGCGCTCACCGTGACCCAGGGGAACAGCACCGCGGTCCTGCCGACTCCGGACATCACCGTCAAGCTCAGCGACTTCGCGTTCGGTATCGCGGACACCATTGGCTCCGGACGCCACGTGATCCGGTACGAAAACGATGGACCGCAGCAGCACGAGGTCGTGTTCGTCAAGCTCGAGCCCGGCAAAACGGCGGAAGACTTCCTCAAATGGGCCGAAAAACTGAACGGTCCGCCTCCGGCCTCCGTAGTGAACGGCGCATCGCCGATGACGACCGGCAAGAGCAACACCGTGGCGGTGGACCTCGCCCCGGGGAACTACGCGATGGTCTGCTTTATTGGGGACTCCAAAGACATGAAGCCGCACTTCATGCACGGCATGGTCAAGAAAATCACGGTGATGTGAGCCGTTCCGGAGGGATTTCCCGCCGGGATTTCCTCGCGAGCGCCGCCTCGATTGGCGCGGCGCTCGTACTGCCCGCCCCCCTGCGGGGCAACCCCTATGCTCCGTATCCGTTGCTGGCGCGAAGCCCCGCACCGGTTCGGGTGCGCGGGCGGGTCACCGCGATGGGCCGGCCGGTGCGGGGGGCGGCGGTCAGCGATGGGCTCTCTGTCGTCGCCTCCGATGCCGACGGCCGGTATCAGCTGATCGGCGACCGCCGTCGGCCCTATCTGTCCATCACGCCCCCGTCCGGGTACGCCGTTCCGGTGAACCCGAACGGCACCGCACGTCTCTACCAGCCCCTGGTTGCCAACGCCCGCGACGAGGCGACCGCGCTCTTCTCCCTGACTCCGCTCGACCGGCCCGATGAGCGCCACGGGTTCGTGGTACTGGCCGACCCGCAGACCCAGGATGACTACGAGATGGCGCGTTTTCAGACGGAGACGGTGCCCGACGTGCAGGCCACCGCGAAGGAGCTGGGAGAGCTGCCGCTGTTCGGGGTGGCCGATGGCGACATCATGTACGACAACCTGGCATTGTACGACCCCTATGAGGCCGCGGTGGGACGGATGGGCCTGCCTTTCTTCCAGGTGGTCGGGAATCACGACCTCGACCTCGACGCCACCACCGACGAGAACTCGACCGCCACCTTCTCCCGCCGGTTTGGCCCAACCTATTACTCGTTCAACCGGGGCCGGATGCACTACGTGGTGCTCGATGATGTCTTCTACTACAAGGGTGGCTACCTCGGCTACCTGCCCGCGGACCAGCTCGCCTGGCTGGCGGCCGACCTGGCGCTGGTCCCCCGGGGCGGGACGGTCGTGATCTTCCTGCACATTCCTCTGCTGAGCTCCCTCTACGAGCGCCATGGCCAGACCCGCCCCGCGATCAGCAATTCGGTGACCAATCGCGAGGCCCTGTTGGCGCTGCTCGAGCCCTACCAGGCCCACCTCATCTCCGGCCACACCCACGAGTGCGAGCACCGGACCCATGGGAGGGTGGTCGAGCACACGTTGGGCGCCGCATGCGGCGCCTGGTGGACCGGCGACATCTGTTACGACGGAACCCCCAACGGCTACGGTGTGTTCGAGGCGGCCGGAAGCCAGCTGCGCTGGCGCTACAAGGCCACCGCCCACGCCCCCAGTCGCCAATGCACGGTGTATCCCGCGGGCGCCGATCCCCTGGCGCCCGAAGAGATTGTTGCCAACGTATGGAACTGGGATCCGACCTGGACGGTCACCTGGTACGAAGACGGCGAGCGGAAGGGCACCATGGCCCGCCGCCCCGGGCTCGACCCCCTGGCGGTCCGAACCCAGACCGGGCCGGATGCGCCCAAGCGCCGCGGTTGGGTCGACCCGGAACCGACGGCCCACATGTTCTACGCGACGGCCTCCCGAAGTGCCCGTGAGGTTCGCGTGGAGGTAACCGATCCCTTCGGCCGCGTGTCCAGCGCAGTTGTCCCGGCCCGCTAGCCCAAATCCACCTGGCCCCCGCCGGACCTTGTTGATCGCCCGTTTCCGGTGCATTTTTCAGCCAATGTCCAAGCCAGCCAGCATCACCTTTCCGAACCGGGATTACACTGGTTTTGCGGAAGAAGTGAAGGAGCGGGTCGCCGCCTATTTTGAGGAGCGCGGCCTGACCCGGAACGCTACGCCCGCCATGGTGGTCAAGACCGTGGTGCTGTTGGCGCTCACCTTCTTGCCCTACGGGTTGGCCCTCACCAACCGGTTTTCGGCGCTCACCATGCTGGGGTTTGCGGTGCTGATGGGCATTGGCCTGGCCGGCATCGGCTTCGCCATTTCACATGATGCGCTGCACGGAGCCTACTCCAAGAGCTCACGAGTCAACGAACTGCTGGGACGGACCTTCGACCTCCTCGGCGCCAACGGCTACATGTGGAAGATCACCCACAACGTGATTCACCACACCTATACCAATATCGACGGCATCGACGAAGACCTCGCCGTCTCTCCGCTGCTTCGGCTGTCGCCCGGTGCTCCCCTCCTTCGGATCCACCGTTTTCAGCACCTGTACGGCCTCGCGGCATACTCGATGTCCACGATCTTCTGGGTGTTCATCAAGGACTTCAAGTACTTTTTCCAGAAGGACCTCGGGCCCTACAAGGACAAGTCCCACGCCCGCGGCGAGTGGGTCAACCTGTGGATCTCGAAGGCGGTCTACTACGGCTGGTCGATCGTGATCCCGCTCCTGGTGCTGAACATCCCCTGGTGGCAATTCGCCATTGGCTATCTGGCAATGCACCTCACCGCCGGCTTCATTCTCGGCGTGGTGTTCCAGCTGGCCCACGTGGTCGAGGGCCCGGAGTATCCCGTCCCCGACGCCGCCGGCAGGATGGAGGAGGCCTGGCTGGTGCACGAAATGGAGACGACCGCCAACTTCGCGCGTAAGAGCAAGCTGGTGTCGTGGTATGTCGGGGGTCTCAACTTCCAGATCGAGCATCACCTCTTTCCCAAGACGTGCAGCGTGCACTACCCCGCCATCAGCCCGATCGTGAAGGACGTCGCCATGAAATACGGCGTGCCCTACTACGATCAACCGACCGTGATGTCGGCGGTCCGATCCCACCTCAGGATGCTTCGGAAATTCGGGCCGGAAGCCTGGGCGGAACGGCGAGCCGCAGACCTGCAGGTGGCGGTCCGCTAGAAGGCAGGGTCACCGCTCACCGCTCACCGCTCACTCTCACCCCGCCGCCGGAGCCACTCCCTTCTTGACCGCTTCCAGCACCTTGTCCGCGAAGGTGTCGATTTCGTCGGGAGTGGTGTAGACGTTCGGCGTGATCCGGATCCCGGCAAACTCGGGGTGAACGATCGGCGTCATCACGATCCGGTGCTGCCCCAGGAGCCACTCCCCCAGTTTCGGCATGTCCATGCCCGCCACACCGAAGAACCCGATGGCGCCTGAGTAGGGGGAGTCAAGCGGGGTCAGGATCCGCACCCGGTCGCTCTCCGATTGCAGGCGCTTGGCCCAGCGGTCCCTGAGCCAGCGCAGCCGCGCGATCTTGCGCTCGGCGCCGATGGCCCGATGGAACGCGAGCGCCGCCGAGATCGCGTTGTGGTTGGCCGCCGGATGGGTGCCGATTTCCTCATATTTCCGGATGTCGCCGTCTTGCTCCGCCGCCGCCGCCATGAGCGGCCAGAGCTTCTTCTGCTTGTCCTTCCGCACGTACAGGAAACCGGCCCCGATCGGCACCAGCAGCCATTTGTGCAGGCTGGTGCCGTAGTAGTCGCAGCCGAGGTCGTCGCGCTTGAAGGGGAAATGCGCGTAGGCATGCGCCCCGTCCACGAACACCTCGATGCCCCGCGGCCGCGCGAAATCCACCAGCTCCTTCACCGGCATGATCTGTCCGGTGAGGTTGGTGATATGCGTGACCTCGATGACCCGGGTGCGCGGAGTCACGGCCGCCTTGAACTGGTCGACGATGGACTGCTGGGAGGGCGGGGGAACCTTGAACGAAACCTGCTTCAGCACGATCCCGTCGCGGCGCTCTCGCTGTTTCCAGCTGGTGATCATCCGCCCGTAGTTCTGGTTGCTGACGACGACCTCGTCTCCGGCCTTGAGATCCAGCCCGAAGATCATGATCTCGTTGGACTCGGAGGCGTTGCGGGTGATCGCCATTTCCTCGATGTCGCAGCCGAAGTCGCGGGCCAGGTCTCGACGGACGCTCTCGATCCGCGGCTCCAGCACCCGCCACATATGGTCGACCGGGAGCTCGTTGCTGAATTTGAGGTCCCGGATCATCTGCTCCAGCACGTGGGTCGGGGCCGGGGAGCAACCCCCATTGTTGAGATTGATCATCGTGCGGTCCACGTCGAAGGCCCGCTGAATCTCGGTCCAGTACGACTCGTCGTCGGCGAGCGAGTCGGGCGCGCGCCCGGCGGCAATTTCTCCTGCGCGTCGCACTCGCGTCATCGCCTGCCCGCTGAACATGGGAAGCGTGGCGGAAGCACCGGCAAGGGCGGAAAGGAACGAGCGGCGGGTGGCCATTGGGCCTCCGGGTCAGAATGCCAAAGCGGGGAAGACTGAATTCTCCCGGGACCGCCGGACGAGCGCAAGGCTGCGTCCCATGCCAATCGGTGAGGGGACCGAAATTCGGGGAATGTCGCTTTCGGCGTTCCCCGGTTTTTTTGTGGGCACATCTCCTGCTTAATATCGTTGCCAACTGTCATTCTTTGCTGGCAGCGCCCGTTGTGTTTTATCGTAACTCGTTACAAGTGAAATGAATACGCAAGTGACCAGAACATTACGGTTGTATAACCGTAAGGCACTGCCTTCGGCGATGTCGCGCATCGCACGGTCGTGGATGGCCCTCGGGGCCCTCCTCGCCGGGGCCTGCGGCTCGGGCGATCCGGTCGCCGGGCTCGGTCCGATTCCGACTGGTTCGCTGACCCTCGGAATCGACGGTCTGCCGCCCGGCGTCCTCGGCGCGGTGGTCGTCACCGGGTCCCAGGGCTACCAGAAAAACCTGACCACCGGTCAGACGCTCGCCGGCCTCACGCCAGGCGGCTACGCCATCGCGGCCTCGGAGATCACTTCCGATGGTGATCGGTACACCCCCGCGCCGGCCACTCAGAATGTCGCAGTAACGTCCGGCAGCAGCCCCGTGACGGCGTCGGTTTCCTATGAGCTGGTGACGGGGCGTCTCGCGGTGTCGGTCTCCGGCCTCCCGGCGGGCGTGAATGCCACCATCCAGGTCAGCGGGCCCGCCGGCTACGCGCATACGGTCCTGGCATCCGAAACGATCAGCGGACTCGCGCCCGGGACCTACACGGTCCAGTCGCCCACGCTGGTTGTCAGCGGCGATCGCTACGATGCCCAGACCGCGTCGCAGGAGCTCGTGGTGGCCGCGATTCAGGGCACCACCGCCCTGGTTGCGGTGAGCTACTCCGTGGCCAGCGGGGCGCTGTCGATTGTGGTGGGCGGCCTCCCCGCTGGCGCCAACGCGGCGATCGGCGTCACCGGACCTCAGGGATTCCACGCCGACGTTGCCGCCAGCGCCACGCTGAGCGGCTTGGTGCCGGGCAACTACTCGCTCTCGGCCGGCAACGTCTCCGCCGGCGGTGTCCTGTATGTGCCCTCGCTCACCGAGCAGAGCGCGGCGGTCCCGGCGAGCCTCGTCCCCGTGATCCGGACCGTCAGCTACACCCAGGCCATCGGCGCCCTGAGCGTCACGCTGGCCGGCCTGCCCGGCTCTGTTCCGGGGAGCGTGACCGTGAGCGGGCCGGGCGGGTTCCTCCAGAACATCACCGCCACCCAGACGCTCACCGGCCTGGTCCCCGGCACCTACCTGGTGAGCGCGTTCAGCGTGAGCAGCGGCGGTACGACCTACAACCCCGTGACGGCCAGTCAGAACGTCCCGGTCGGCATCGGATCTACGGCCTCGGCCGGGGTGGACTACGCCCCGGTGACCGGGTCGCTTCAGCTGACCGTGAGCGGCTTGCCTGGCGGCGTGCCGGGGGCGGTCAGCGTGACCGGACCCGGCTTTTCCCAGCAATTCACCGGAACCCAGACGCTGACCGGCTTGCTGCCCGGCACCTATGCCATATCCGCTGTTGCGGTTTCTTGGGGCGGCTCGAGCTACCTGCCGGTGCCGCTCAGCCAGACGAGCAGCGTGAGCGGCGGGGCCCTTGCGGGCGTGACCGTGGTCTACGCCTCCTCGGCCGGGAGCCTGAATGTGACGATCGGTGGCCTCCCTGGTGGGGTGCTCTCGAATGTGACCGTCGCCGGGCCCGCCGGGTTCTCGCAGATCCTCACCGCGAGCCAAACCCTCACGGGGCTGATTCCCGGCTCCTACACCATCTCGGCCGCCGCGGTTTCGTCGGGTGGTTCGACCTACCTGCCCGTGCCCGTCAGTCAGAGCCGCAGCGTGAGCGGCGGGACCGTGGTGAGCGTCACCGTCATCTACGCCTCCTCGACCGGCAGCCTGAATCTGACCATCGGGGGCCTGCCCGGCGGCGCGCTCGCGAATGTGACCGTCACCGGGCCCGGTGGGTTCTCGCAGTTCCTGACCGCGAGCCAAACCCTGACCGGGCTGGTTCCCGGTTCCTACACTGTTTCGTCCGTCGCGGTGGTCAGCGGTGGAACCACCTACTCCCCGTCGCCCGCGAACCAGTCGGTCAGCGTGAGCGCCGGCACCGTGGCTCCTGCGTCCGTGTTCTACGCCGCAGGTGGTGGAGGCGCCACGCTCAACCTCACGATCAGCGGCGTCTATCTCACCCAGGCCACCCAGCGTCCTGATGGCTCGGTGCCGCTGGTGGCCGGCCGGAACGCGTATCTCCGGGTCTTTACGCTGGCCAATGAGTCCAATTCGGTTCAGCCCCAGGTCCGGGTGCGCCTCTACAACGGCGCCGTTCTGGTGCAGACCTACACGATCACGGCACCCGCAGGCAGCGTCCCGCTAGTGGTGAATGAGAGTTCGCTGACCAGCTCCTGGAACGTCCTGGTGCCGGGTGCCCTGGTGCAACCGAATCTCAAGGTGCTGGCCGACGTCGACCCGACCGCGGTAACCGCGGAGAGCGACGAGAGCGACAACCAGTTCCCGGTCTCGGGGGTTCCCGGCGCGGTGGATGTACGGTCCCTGCCGAGCTTCCAGCTGCGCTTCGTGCCGGTGCTGCAGCAGGTCAACGGGCTGCAGGGTAACGTGACCGCAGGAAATACCGAGAGCTTCCTGGCCGTCCTCAAGCAGCAGCTGCCGGTCGGCGCGTACAACGCCGACGTGCGGGCACCGTACAGCACGACGGCGCCCGTCCTGGAGAACAACAACGGCAACGGCGCGTGGGGCACGATCCTGAGTGAGATGCTCGCGGTGCGTGCCGGGGATGCGAGCACCCGGTATTACTACGGCGTGGTCAAGACGACCTACGGCAGCGGCGTCGCGGGTATGGGCTACGTTGGGGGCGGTGCCCGTTCGGCGATCGGCTGGGACTACCTGCCGAGCGGAAGTGGCGTGATGGCCCACGAGCTTGGCCATAACATGGACCGGCAGCACGCGCCCTGCGGCGGCGTGGCGGGCCCTGATCCGGGCTACCCCTACGCCGGCGGCTTGATCGGCATGTGGGGGCTCGACCTGACCACGCTGACGCTGAAATCGCCGGCGACCTTTGCCGACCTGATGGGCTACTGCAACCCGAGCTGGGTCAGCGATTACAACTGGAGCGCGATGGTCACCTATCGCCAGAGCGGCCCCAACAACGCCCCCCCGGTCGATGACGGCGGCGCGGGGCTGCTGGTATGGGGCCGGATCACCGATTTCGGCGTCGTGCTCGAGCCCGCCTTCCGGCTCCCCTCGGCAGCCGGCCGGGCCCCCACCCCGGGAGCCAACCGGTTGGAGCTGCTGGCCGCCGATGGCTCGCTCTTGCGCACCGTGCAGTTCGAAACCGATGACGTGGCCGATCTGCCGGGTGGTACCGAGCGGCACTTTGCCTTCGTGATTCCGCTGGACGCCGCGACCGAGCGCGACCTGTCGGGCCTTCGCGTCCGCGCCGGAACCCGCGCCGCCGCGCGGCTGGCCCCGCTCGCCGCGGCCGACCCAAGGCCGGCGCTGACCCGCGCCAACTCGCAGCAGGTCGACATGCGCTGGGATGCGGCCCATTATCCCATGGTGATGGTCCGGGACGCCGTCACCGGCGATATCCTGAGCTTTGCCCGCGGGGGCTCGGCGCGGTTGTGGACTCGCAGCTCCAACTTCATGCTGCACTTCTCTGATGGAGTGAAATCGGTGGTCCGGCAGGATCGAACCCTCCAATAGGACCCCCCGCTCCGAGTGTACTGAAATCGAAGGCCCCCGCGCCCGGGGGCCTTAGATTTCCCCCTATGGCCATTCCCCCAGCGGTTCTGATTACTGGCGCCTCCAGCGGCATCGGCGAGACCTGCGCCTTGATGCTCGATGCCCGGGGCTACCAGGTCTTTGCCGGGGTGCGCCGCTCTGCCGACGCCGAGCGGATCAGGGCGCGAGGCAGCAAGCGGCTCTGCCCGGTGTTGCTCGATGTGACCGACGCCGCCGCAATCGCCACGGCCTTTGGAACCGTCGCGGCTGCCGTGGGCGCGCGTGGCCTGGCGGGCCTGGTCAACAATGCCGGGATCGCGCTGGGCGGTCCGCTCGAGTACCTGACCTCCGACGAGATGCGCACCCAATTCGAAGTGAACGTGTTCGGCCTGCACGCGGTCACCCGCGAGTTCCTCCCGCTGGTGCGGCGGGGACAGGGGCGGATCGTGCATGTGGGCTCGATCGCCGGGCGGATCGCCTCGCCGTTCACCGGACCCTATGCCGCGTCGAAGCACGCCGTGGAGGCGCTGACCGACGTGCTCCGCCTGGAGCTGGCCCCGGAGGGCATTCATGTGGCGGTCGTGGAACCGGGGCAGGTGCGAACGCCGATCTGGGACAAAGGTCGCGCCGCGTTCGCGACCGTCGCCAAGCGGATTCCCGAAGAAGGGATGGCCCGGTACGGCACCCGCCTCAGGGTGCTGGAGTGGATGGTCGAGCGGGCGCCGCGGGTCGCTTCGCCGCCCGAGGCGGTAGCGGAGGCGGTGCTCCACGCGCTGGAGTCGTCCGAACCGCGCACCCGCTACGTGGTGGGACGCGACGCGCGGATCCGTCTCGTGCTGGCGCGATTGCTTCCCGACCGGCTCATGGATGCGCTGGTGCTTCGGGTCATGAAACGGGTGGAGGCCCGGCTGTCGTGAAACGCCCTCGGATCGCGCCGCTGCTGGCACTCACGGTGCTGGCAGGCTGCCTCGATCGCACACCCTTCGATTCGACCGGGCCCGACGATGCCGGCCTCGCGGTGTCGCCCGCGACGCTCTTTCTCGAGCCCGGTGCCACCTATCAGGTCGGCGCCTCGCTCGGCGAGCTCGGCGGTGGTGCCGTGCGCTGGGAGAGCAGTGATCCCGCCGTGGCCAGCGTCGGACCCGACGGTACCGTCACCGCGCGGACGCCCGGACAAGCCCAGATCCGCGCCACCAACCCACGGGCCACCGGCCGCACGATGGTGACGGTGGTCCCGAAGGCGGCGGCGGTCACGTCATGGCGGATTTCGAGGGAATCGCTCACCGACGCGTCGATGCTGGGGCTCTGGTCGGTCGACGCGCAGACGTCCTTTGCGGTCGGACAAGCCGGGACCATCCTGCGGTCCACCGACGGAGGGATGAGCTGGTCGAAAATGACTGCACCCGACTCCACCGATCTGGTCGGGGTGTGGGGCTCCTCTCCGGCCAACGTATTTGCGGTGGGTGCGTTCGGAACCATCATCCACTACGACGGCGTAAGCTGGCGTCGGATGGCCAGCCCGACCGGCAACGTGCTGCTCGAGGTCTGGGGCCTCGCGCCCGACGACATCTATGCGGTGGGCTCCGGCGTGTCCCTCCACTTCGACGGAACCACCTGGCGCGCGCTCGCCGGCACCGAGACGGCCGAGCTGTGGGCGGTATGGGGCACCGATCGCGCCCACATGTTCACGGTGGGGCAGAACGGCCTCATCTTCACCCTGCAAGGCACTCGCTGGGTCCCGATGCAGAGCCCGACTTCCTTGCTGCTGCTGGGCCTCTGGGGCAGCGATGCCTCGACGATCTATGCCGCCGGCATTCGAGGGACCATTCTCCGCTTTGACGGAGTCCGCTGGAGCAAGGTGTCGATTCCCTCCGGTGCCGATCTGTTCGCGATCTGGGGCAACAGCGCCGGCAACATCCTCGCGGTCGGGAACACCGGCTCCATGGTGCTGTTCAACGGCTCCGCGTGGACCCTGGTGCCGCAGTCGGCCACCGCCGAGAACCTCCGGGCGGTACATGCGCTGCCGGGAGGAAACTTTACCGTCGCGGGGTGGAGCGGGACCCTGATTACCCGGCAACCCTCGGGGTGGAAAGTGGCAGCGACCGGACCGCTGCTCTTCGACGTGTCACGAGGACCCGGCGGCTCGCGCTACGCCGTGGGCAATAACGGCGCGGTGATCCGCGGCACCGGTTCCGCCTGGACTTCACTCCCGGTCGAGACCACGAAGCCGCTCTACGGCGCGGCGCATCAGAACGGCGACCTGGTGGTCGTGGGAGACACCGGGACGATTCTCCGCTACGACGGTACTGGCTGGCGCAATGAGTCTTTCGCCGCCCGCCGGCTGCTTCGATCGATCTGGACCGATCCCGCGGGAGCCGCGTTCATCGTGGGCGAGCAGGGAGTGACCCTGCGCTACGGGTCGGGCCGTTGGGTCGAATCGGCCCCGGTCACCGGCAATTTCCTGCGTCACGTCTCGGGAGTCAGCGCCACCGACGTCTTTGCCGTGGGGGACAGCGGGACCGTTGTGCACTGGGACGGAGGCGGCTGGCGGGTCATGGCCACACCCACGCGGTCGCTGCTGCGCGGCGTGTGGGGCAGTGGACCGCGGGACGTCCACGCGGTCGGCGCCGGCGGAGCCATCATGCGCTACGACGGGGTGCGGTGGTACTTGATGCCGAGCCCGACCAGAAAGGAGCTGCGATCGGTGTGGGGCAGCGGACCCACCGATGTCTATGCGGTGGGAGAGGACGGCATCATCCTCCATTTCGACGGCGCGAGCTGGAAGGTCACCGCCTCGCCGGTGGACAATCTGCTGCTGTCCATCGACGGCGGCCCCGGCCAGCCGCTCCAGGCCGTCGGCGCCCGGGGACTGGTCCTCGAAGCGGTGTACTGAGCGCGGCGCTACGGCTCACCGTAGCGGAGGACCACCGCGTGTCCCCTCCCATTGCCCTGGACAGTCACCACGACGAGGCGGTCATAGTCCAGGTCGGTCAGCGCCGGCACCTGCTGGCCGCTGAGCCGCTCCACGATCACCTGAACCAGATTGCTATGACTCGCGACCACCGCGCGGCTCCCCTCGGGAAGGGCGCGCAGCAGACCGATCAAGTCGTCCATTTTGCCGGCGGACACCACCGTGGTGGTGAGGCCGGTGGCCTTGGCGAGTGGCGCCAGGGTTTCCTGGGTCCGCTTGAACTCCGAGGCAAAGAGCGCCGTCACGCGAGCATCGGTCAGGGTGCGCGCCAGCGCCTCGGCGCGCCGCCGCCCCACGTCGGTCAGCGAGGGATCGGGATTCTCCGGCCCCTTCTCGGCGTGGCGGACGACGAAAACGGTGAGCGGCGCGTCCTGCGCCGCGAGCGAGGATAGCGGTGCCAGCAGCGTCAGCGCGAGGAACGTTCGTCGAAGCATCGCGAGACAATCCTTCCTTGAATGTGGTTTCCTTGCGTCCTTGCGTCCTGGCGTCTATCACAGATCTCTTCGCGCCGGCAACACCACATTCGCGATCAGCAGCCCCACCACCAGCGCCACGGCGGTAAACAGCGCGCTGAACGCGGTGTCGATCCCGGCCACCACCCGGTCGTCGAGCAGCGCGGTGATGCTTCGGAATCCAACGCTTCCCGGCACGAGTACGAGCACCCCCGGTGCCACGACCACACTGGCGGGCCGGAGCGTGCGCCGGGCGAAGGCCCACCCGGCCACCGCAACCCCGAACGCTCCGAAGAAGGGGCCCAGCTCCGCACCCACCATGCGGGTGCCGAGCCGCGAGGCCAGGATCGCCACCACCGCTGCGAACACGATCCAGGGTACATCACGCCGGTCGGCCTTGAGCAACACCGCGAACGCGAGGGCGGCGGCGATCAGCGCCATCCAGACAAAACCCTCGGGAAGTCCCTGGGGCGTGACCACACTTGCCGCTCCGGCAATCAGCTCGCCCACCCGGGTGCCCAGGGCAACGCCGAATCCGATCCCGATGAACGTGATGAATGCCCCGGCCGCGCGGGCCGTCCCGGACGACAGATGTCCGGTGGCCAGCTCGCCCATGGCGCCGACCAGCATGAGCCCGGGCAGCAGCACCACCAGTCCGCCCAGCGTCGCGGTGGACACCGAGACCTCGCCCGCCAGCGCCCCCGCCACCGTGGCGAGCGCGGCCACCAGGAATGCCGCCGACGCGGTGAACACCTTCTCCAGCGTCTCGATCCGCGCCGCCACCAGCGCGAGCAGTCCGGTCACCAAGCCGAGGATCGCGGCCAGGACAATCTCCCGTTCGCCCCCCCCGAAGAAGACCGCCGACGCCGCCGAGGACAGGGCGTACGCGATGGTGGTGAGCCAGCGGGGATAGGGGGACGCTGCCTCGGTGGCGTCGCGGAGCTGGACCGCGCCATCCCCGGGGGACAGCGTCCCATCGAGCACCCGGTCCAGGATGGCCTTGACCCGGGCGAGCCGGCTCAGGTTGGGACCCTCCGGCTGTACCCGGATCAGGAAGGTGCGCTGCCCCTGCTCCTGCCCGAACGCCACAAACATGGACGTCGGCGTGGTGAAGAACTCCCCGGGCACGCCCAGCCGCGCCGCGGCGAGCTCCAGCATCTCTTCCAGCCCCTGCGAGGAGTGACCTGCGGCGTGAAGCGCCCGGCCCAGCGCCAGCAGGAAGCTGACCCGGGGATCGGTCGCGATCTCAGCGGTATTCCACTTGCCTGGAGGGGAAGGCAGGGTGGGAAAGTCGTCGGCCATGCGGAATGATAGTCCCGGAAAGGGGCGCCGTGGTGTGCCGCCGGAGGGCGGCAGTCGTCTTGTATCTTGACAATCGACGGTCCGCGGCGCCCGGAGCCGCGGCCCGAGGCGCACATACAGGAAAGAGGCGTATCATGAGAAGGTCCATCTGCGCGGTTGCGGCCCTGGCGGCTGCCTGCGCCACCAATCCCGCCACCGGCAAGAGCGAGATCTCCCTGGTCAGCGAGTCCCAGGAGGTCTCCATGGGGAACGAAACCGCGGCGAGCACGCGGGCCAGCATCGGCCTGGTCGCCGATTCGGGGCTCCAGCGCTACGTCCGGGGCGTCGGGTTGCGGCTCGCCGCGGTCAGCGAACGGCCCGCCCTTCCCTGGTCCTTCGAGGTGATCGACGACCCGGAAGTGAACGCCTTTGCCGCGCCGGGAGGCAAGATCTTCGTAACCCGCGGGATCCTCGCCTACTTCGGCTCCGAAGCCGAGCTCGCCGGCGTGCTGGGTCACGAGACGGGGCACATCACCGCCCGGCACAGCGCCCGACAGATCACCCGGGCACAGCTCGCCACCCTCGGGCTGGTGGCCGGTTCGCTGCTCTCCTCCCAGGTGGCCAGCGCCGCCGGCGGTCTCCAGCAGGGGCTGGCCGTGCTCTTCCTGAGCTACAGCCGCGCCGACGAGGCGCAGGCGGACAATCTCGGCTTCCGCTACATCCGCCGGGTGAACTACGACCCGCGTGAGATGTCCAACACCTTTGCGACACTCGCCCGTGTGCAGGGCCTCTCCGGCGGCGGGAAAGTGCCGACCTGGGCCTCGACCCACCCGGACCCGGGAGACCGGCTCGCGAAGGCGCAGCAGCGGGCGGCTTCCGTGCCCTCCGACAGTTTGAACCGGGCCATCGTCAAGCGGGATCCGTACCTGCAGGCCATCGACGGGATCGTGTTCGGCGTGAACCCGAGGCAGGGGTTCTTCGAGGGCGGCCGCTTCAATCACCCCGACCTGCGCTTCCGGATCGACTTTCCCTCCGGCTGGAAGACTCAGAACCTGGCGGAGGCAGTGCTGGCCGGAAGTCCCGCCGACGACGCGATCCTCCAGCTTACCCTGGGCGGGCAGGACACCCCCGACGCGCTGCTTCAGAAATTTGGGCAACAGCAGGGCGTGCAGATCACCGCGGGACAGCGCACCACCGTGAACGGCCTGCCCGCGGCCACCGCCGAATTCCAGGCCCAGGATCAGCAAGGCGCAATGCTCGCCGGCCGGGTGATGTACCTGAGCTACGGCGGAATCACCTATCAGCTGCTGGGGTATTCGACGGCCCAGAAGTACGGGACCTACGCCGGCGCCTTCAGCCAGTCGATGCAGAGCTTCACCCAGCTCACTGATCAGGCCGCGCTCAACAAGCAGCCGGTGCATCTGGCGCTGGTGCGGCTGCCCCGCGCCATGACCGTCACCGAGTTTTACCGCCAGTACCCGTCGGTGGTGAAGGTCGAGCTCATTGCAGCAATCAACGGTGTCGATGCCAATGGGACGCTGCCCGCCGGCACCTGGGCCAAGCGGGTGCAGTAGCTCTGGCCGCCTTCGAGCAGCTCCCCGATCTCGTCGCCGATGCGCACCGGGTTGCGGCAGCGGCGCTCGACGAGGACGGCGCGCGTGATCTCACCACCGAGGTAACGGAGTCGGGCGGCAAGGCCCGGTTGGTGACGGGACTGATCGAATGCCGGGGCCGGGCGGTGGTGGCGGGCGTCCGTTACGCCGACGCCGTGGCCGGACTCACGGGCACCACCATAGCGTGGCAAGCGCCGGAAGGTCAGGTGGTGGACCGGGAGCCCGTCGGGGAGATTCGCGGCCATCTCAGGGGGGTGCTTCGCGCCGAGCGGCCACTCCTCAATCTGCTGCAGCGCGCGGCCGGCATTGCCACGCTGACTCGAAGGTATGTCGAGGCCATTGCCGGCACTGATTGCCGACTGCTCCACACCCGCAAGACGGCTCCGGGGCTCCGGCTCTTCGACGTGGCGGCTGTTGTGGCGGGCGGCGGGCAGGTTCACCGGCTGGATCTGGCCCACACCGTGATGATCAAGGACAACCACTGGAGCGCGCTGCGGGAAGCCAGGCGGCCTCTCGCCGAATCGCTTCTCGTCGCGCGTGCCCGCGGGGCGCTCTCGTGCCAGGTCGAGGTGGAATCGGAGTCGGCGGTCCGGGAAGCGTGCGCCGCCGGAGCGGACCGCCTGTTGATCGACAACCAGGCTCCAGAAACGGTGCGGTCGTGGGGCGCCCTGGCCCGGTCGCTCCGCCCCGGGGTCCTCATCGAAGCGACCGGCGGCGTCACCCTGGAGAATGCCCGGGACTATGCCCTGGCGGGAGCTGATTTCATTTCCGTGGGCGAGCTGACCCACAGCGTTCGGGCAGCGGACCTCGCGCTGGAGCTCGTGCGGCGCTGACCTACTTCAGCCGGCGCAGCTCCACCTCCGAAATGATAAATCCGAATCCCGGCCACCCCCCCGAAGCAACCGCGCGCTGAAAGTAGCTGCGCGCGCGTGCCGTGTCGCCCTTGACCAGATACCAGTTCCCCAGTCCGTAGCTCAGCGTCGCCACCTGGATGTCGCTGGTGTCGGCCGCGGTGATCACATCGTCGGGGCCGATCAGGCCGCGGTAGAGCCGGAGGCGCTGGGTGTACGCATTGGATGCCGGCAACGAGTCGGGACGCCGGTCCAGCATGGCCTTCGCCTCGGCTCCGCGTCCGGCGCGCGAGAGCGCCATCCACAGCCAGTCGGTTGACCCCGCCAGCTCGCCCGCGTCGGGAGCGCGGGGCTGCCCATGGGCAAAGGCCTCCGCGGCCCCGGCAAAATCCCCCTGCGCGTACCGGACAATGCCCAGGTGATACCAGACCCCGTAGTTGGTGCTGTCGAGGCGGTTGCCCTTGGTGAGGTCGGCCATCGCCTTATCGACTTCGCGTACCGCGAGGTAGCGGGGGCCGCGCCAGCGGTAGAGCATCGCATTG